>JAWOHJ010000239.1:0-12336 GCA_046485225.1 Lutibacter sp.
TTTTAATTATTCTGAAGATCAATTAACGGTTGAGCTAGACAAAACCTATAAAAAAGGCGAAGAATATACTGTTTACATAAAATACACCGCAAAACCTGAAGAAATTATACAAAAAGGAAGCGAAAATATTACGGATGCAAAAGGTTTGTATTTTATTGATCCTAAAGAAGAAGATCCAAATAAACCAACACAAATTTGGACACAGGGTGAAACAGAATCCAACAGTTGCTGGTTTCCCACCATTGATTCCCCAAATCAAAAAACCACACAGGAAATTTATATGACCGTTCCCAATAAATATGTAACACTATCAAACGGAACATTAAAAAGCCAAGTTGTAAATAATAACGGAACAAGAACCGATTATTGGAAAATGGATCAAAAACATGCGCCATACCTTGTTTTTATGGGTGTTGGCGAATTTAGCATTGTTAAAGATTTCTGGAATGATTTGGAAGTTAATTATTATGTTGAACCGGAATTTGAGCCTGAAGCAAAAACCATTTTTGGAAATACACCAGAAATGATGACTTTCTTTTCGAACATTACCGGAATTCCGTATCCGTGGGATAAATACAGCCAAATTGTGGTTCGGGATTTTGTAAGCGGTGCTATGGAAAATACCACAGCCGTTGTTCATGCTGAAGACGCACAACAAAAAATGGGGCAATTAATTGACAATAATGAGTGGGAAGGTACCATTGCGCATGAATTGTTTCACCATTGGTTTGGCGATTTGGTCACTACCGAAAGCTGGGCCAATTTAACTGTAAATGAGTCGTTTGCAACGTATAGCGTTTATTTGTGGTTTGCCCATAAATATGGAAAAGACAAGGCAGATGCAAATATGTACAGTGATGTTCAAACGTATATGACAAGCCAAAGTGAAGACAAAGATTTGGTTCGATTTTATTATCTGGACAGGGAAGATATGTTTGATACGGTAAGTTACCACAAAGGAAATGCAATTTTACACATGTTGCGTGACGTAATTGGTGATGAAGCCTTTTTTGAAGGAATGAATATTTTTTTAACAACCTACAAATACGGAACGGCAGAAGCACATCAACTTCGTTTGGTCTTTGAAAAAGTGAGCGGAAAAGACTTAAACTGGTTTTTTAATCAGTGGTATTATGGAAGCGGGCATATAAAAATGAATGTAACCTATGATTATAACACCATCAATAAAACAGTTACCGTTAACATCAACCAAAAAGGAAAGACGTTTAAATTTCCTTTAAGCATTGATATTTATGAAGAAACAGGAAAAACCACTCACAATGTTTGGGTTGAAAACACCCAAAATTCATTTACTTTTTCATTCAATAAAATGCCAAAACTGATTAATATTGATGCAAAACATGTGCTTTTGGCTGAAATAGCCGTTAAAAAAACCGTGAATGAATACATTTACCAATTTAATAACGCCCCGCATTATTTAGACAGAAGATTTGCGCTTGAAGAAATTGCAAAAGAACAAGCAAACAAAGATGTTTTTAATACCTTTATTAAAGCTTTGAACGATCCTTATTATGAAATAAGGGTATTGGCATTGGAAAATATTGATTTGTTCCAAAAGTACAGCAAAAAAGAAGCCATCGATAAAATAGTGAAAATGGCACAATCCGATCCCAAAACATTGGTGCAGGCAGCTGCCATAAGCGTTCTTGGCAAATTGGTTGACCCAATTTATAAACCGCTTTTTGTAAACGGTATGAACAGTGAAAGTTATGCTGTTACAGGAAAATCCTTAATGTCTTTATATCAAATTGACAAACAAACCGCTTTATCGAAATTAAATACGTTGCCTGAAGATACCAAAAAATATATGGCAGATGCAGTGACCACCATTTATATCAACGAAAAAGATAAAACAAAGTTGCCTTTTATTGCCAATCATATTTTAAAGGGAATGTTTTTAACGGAAGACAAAAGAACCCAACAAACGTATGCTGAAGCTTTTAAATGGATATCAGAAAGCGATAATAAAGAAGCAATCACAAACTTAACAAACGATTTTGTAACATTAGGATTGCGTTATAAAAAGTATAAATTTGACCAGATGAGCATAAATATGCTTAATCAATTGGTTAATGCACAACAACAATCAAAAAACAGCAATAAAAACGAGCTTATCATCATTTTAAAAACAGGAATAGCGAAGTTAATAGAGTAAAAGTTTAAAAAACGTAATTTAAAAGCTTCCCATAAATCGGGAGGCTTTTTTTATGGGTTGTAATTTTTAAACGCACCGTTCTTATAAAAAATAACGATTCTTTCAATTTCTTGGTCTGTACTTTCCCTTCTTTGATTCTCTATTTCATGAATAGCCGGTTTTGCCATCGCCTTAGGTTCATTCATTTTAACTTCAGGTGTTTCTATTTCAGTAAACAGTGTAGGAGCAGACCCTTTAACATCAACCTGCTTTGGAAAACTGCCAACCCCATTTAACAGCCAATACAACTCAACTTCAGGGAACGCTTTTAAGATCTTCAGCACAAATTCAAGACTTGGTTTATTTCTTCCGGATAGGATGTGAGAAATGCTGGAGCGTTGCACTTCAATTTTTTCAGCCAATAAAGCAGCCGATATTTCGTAATAATCCATCAGGATATTTAGTCGTTTCGCAAATTGCTCTATGTTTACCATTGTAAATTATATTTCCATTACAAATGTAATCTTTTTAACATGAATAAGCAAATAAGAATTAAAAATCAAAAAAATTAACGTTAAATATATAGAAGTATAAGTTCATATTAATACATCTAACTTATTAAATTACATATATATAAATATTTAATATCAACTTTTGTTATAGTATTTATTCAACAGCAGGAAATTGTAATAGTTAGGTTCGAGGAATTGATTACAATTGTATAAAACTTATAAATTTACAGTGTTTACATTTGTAAACATTCTATTATTTACATTTGTAAAATGAATTTTATAGACCTAAAAACCTTAGAGCTTTTGTATCAGGAAAATTTTGAAAAAAATTTGAAAGGAAGAAGAATTATATTTGAGGATATAAAACCTTTGCTTCAAAAGTTATCCTCAAAATTTGATAAAGAAATTTTAGGCCACTCTGGAAATAATATTCCCATTTATAAAATTTCAATTGGAACCGGAAAAATTAAAATTTTAATTTGGTCTCAAATGCATGGAAATGAAAGTACGGGAACCAAAGCCTTATTTGATCTATTTAATTTTTTCGAAAATGACAACGCTGAATTGTCAGAAATAATAAATTCTATTTTAACAAATTGTACCATACAGTTTATTCCATTGTTAAATCCGGATGGCGCCATTAAATTTACCAGGGAAAATGCGAACAATATCGATTTAAATCGAGATGCTGTGTCGCGCAAGGCTGTGGAAAGCAAATTACTGCGCGAGGTATTAGATACTTTCAATCCAAAGTTTTGTTTCAATTTGCACGACCAGCGATCTATTTTTAACGTTGAAGGAACAAAAAATCCGGCAACAATTTCATTTTTAGCGCCTTCAGAAGATATTGAGCGCACCGTAACCAATGGCCGTAAAGAAACAATGAGCGTTATTGTGGCTATGAATACATTACTGCAACAAGTTATTCCCAATCAAATTGGTCGTTATACCGATGAGTTTTACCCAACCGCCACAGGTGATAATTTTCAAAAACTTGGGCACAACACCATATTAATAGAAGCGGGTCATTTTAAGGATGATTACGAAAGAGATATTACCAGAAAATATAATTTTTATGCGCTTTTGCAAGGAATCTATTTTATTGCGACGGCAAAAGATTACTCCAATTATAAGCCTTACTATGAAATTCCTAATAATGATACTAAGTTTTTAGATATAATCTACAAGAATATTAAAATTACTGAAAATAATAGAAATGAAATCACGGATATTGGTATTCAGCTTAAATTCAGAGTAATAGCTAATAAATTGGTGATGTATAAACACATTGAAAAAGTTGGGAATTTGTCAGATTATTACTCGTATAACTATATAAGTGCAGAAAATTTAGATATAAAGGAATTAGAATTGTCAAATTCGTAAATTTATTAGGTGTTTATCGATTTTTTTTTAATAAATTTGTACTTTAGTTTTTATCTTAAACAAAAGCAGTAATATGAAAAAATATATACTTGATGAAATCGATCATCAAATATTAGATATTCTTATCGAAAACGCTAGAACGCCGTTTACCGATATAGCAAAAAAATTAGTGGTATCCGCAGGAACAATCCACGTAAGGGTTAAGAAAATGGAAGACGAAGGAATCATAAAAGGCTCAACCTTAACGCTTGATTATGAAAAAATGGGTTATTCATTTATTTCGCACGTTGGAATCTATTTGGATAAAACTTCAAAAACTAAGCAAGTTATAAGCGAATTAAAGAAAATTCCAAATATTACTATTGCTTATATCACAGCCGGAAAATACAATATTTTCTGTAAAATTAGAGCCAAAGATACCACACACGCAAAAGAAATTATTTTTGAAATCGATGATATTGACGGCGTTTCAAGAACAGAAACCATGATTTCTTTGGAAGAAAGCATCAACGACAAAACACGTTTAATGCATTCCATTTTTAGAGAAGTTTAGTTGAACTCAAATAGCTGAAGATACCTTATTATTTTTTATAATAAGGTATTTTTGTTTTCTGTCATTATGATTATCTTTGAAACTATTATTCATTTTTAATGGACACACTTAGCAACAAAATTGGTAAAATGTTTTACAACCGTGAAAATTACACCGACAAAGAATTAATTGATTTATATAAATTTCTTCTAAAACCCAGATTGATAGAAGAGAAAATGTTAATTCTGTTGCGGCAGGGGAAAATTTCCAAATGGTTTTCAGGCATCGGACAAGAAGCTATTTCTGTTGGTATTACCAACGCTTTAAATTTTGATGAATATATTTTGCCAATGCATCGAAATTTGGGTGTGTTTACTTCCAGAAATATCCCCTTATACAGATTGTTTTCCCAATGGCAGGGCAAAAAAAGCGGATTTTCTAAAGGAAGAGAACGCTCATTTCATTTTGGAACACAAGAATATAAAATTGTAGGCATGATTTCGCATTTAGGTCCGCAATTTGGCATAGCAAATGGAATTGCTTTAGGCGATTTGCTTAAAAATGAACCTAAGGTAACTACAGTTTTTTCCGGTGAAGGCGGAACAAGTGAAGGTGATTTTCATGAAGCTTTGAATGTAGCTTCCGTTTGGAATTTACCGGTACTTTTTTGCATTGAAAATAATGGGTACGGACTTTCAACACCTGTAAGTCAGCAATTTAAATGTGAAAATATTGCGGATAAAGGAATTGGCTACGGAATGGAAAGCCACATCATTGATGGAAACAACATTTTGGAAGTTCATTCAAAAGTGCGCAGTCTTGCAAAAAGCCTACGTAAAAATCCACGTCCGGTGTTACTTGAATTTATAACATTCAGGATGCGCGGCCACGAAGAGGCGAGTGGTATGAAATATATTCCGCAAGAATTGATAGCTGAATGGGCAGAAAAAGATCCTGTTCAAAATTATTATGCATTTTTGACTGCTGAAAAAATACTTTCCAATGAAATGGATACCTTAATGAAGCAGGAAATTATTGATGAAATAAATGAACATTTAAAAATAGCTTTCGACGAAGAAGAAATTTCTTCAACCATTGAAAATGAATTGGCTGATGTGTACAAACATCAAAATTACAGTAAAACAATACCATCAACAAACACTTCGAATATTCGATTTATAGATGCTGTATCTCAGGGTTTAAAACAAAGTATGGAACGCTTTGATAAGTTGGTTTTGATGGGACAGGATATTGCAGAATATGGTGGAGCTTTTAAAATTACGGAAGGGTTTTTAGCACAATTCGGCGCTTCCAGAGTTCGAAATACGCCCATTTGTGAGTCGACCATTATTGAATCGGCTTACGGACTTTCAATCAACGGTTATAAATCAGTAGTGGAATTACAATTTTCCGATTTTATCACTTCAGGATTTAATCCTGTAATTAATTTATTGGCAAAATCATTTTATCGCTGGAATCAACCTGCGGATGTTGTATTGCGTATGCCTTGCGGTGCTGGCGTAGGAGCAGGGCCATTTCACAGCCAAACCAATGAAGCCTGGTTTACCAAAACACCCGGACTAAAAGTGGTATATCCTGCATTTCCTTACGATGCAAAAGGTTTGTTGGCTACCGCAATTGAAGATGAAAATCCGGTATTGTTTTTTGAGCACAAAGCATTGTATCGGTCTGTTTATCAAGATGTGCCAACTGATTACTATACAATTCCGTTTGGAAAAGCAACGTTGCTTCACGAAGGAAATGACCTGAGCATTATCACTTATGGTGCCAGCGTTCACTGGGCGTTAAACGAAGTTAAGGAACACCCAATTTCAGTTGATATTATCGATTTAAGAACGCTTCAGCCATTAGATACAGAAGCTATTTACAAATCGGTTAAAAAAACCGGCAAGGCTTTAATTTTGCATGAAGACACCTTGTTTGGAGGAATTGCATCAGATTTATCGGCCTTAATTACAGAAAATTGCTTCAATTATCTGGATGCTCCTGTAAAACGTTTGGGCAGTTTAGAAACGCCAATTCCATTTGCTAAAAACTTGGAAACACTGTTTTTGCCAAAAAACAGATTGCATGACAGTATCACTGAATTGATGAATTACTGATTTTGTTTAAATTTTTGTTGTAATAGTATTTGCGTTAGGGATTGAACGGTTTGTTTGAGCTATTTTTTTGTTGCTTTTCGCAACTAAAAAAAGCGAGCCGTGAAAGCCCGACCCTTGTGGTAACGCCCACAAAAATGAAAGGCAGGTACAAAACGACGAGTTATAAACGGCTGTACTTATTGGAATTAAACCTTGATTATTAAATACTAATCTGATTTTCGTCATCATATACAAACTGATTAATTCCCTACTTTATTTAAATTTAGTCTGAATTTTAGTTTAAAAGCTAAGCTCACATTACGCTTAATTTATTGGTTCAATTTACTTCTCATAAAAAATAATTTTCATTTTATCATAGAAAATTTTATGAAAAAAATGATAACTATCATTATTATAAATGATAAACATCATTGTATGAACGATACCTTCAGCATAATTTAGTCAATTATAAACCAAAAAATTATTTGATTATGTCATTAGTACAATTTAACCGCCGTCTTCCTATATTGGACAGAATGTTTCCTGAATTCTCAGACATTACTGAAAACATGATGACTGAAGATTTATTTAAAAGGGAAAATTGGATGCCATCAGTTAATATAAAGGAGCACAAAAATGATTTTCAAATTGAAGTTGCTGTTCCTGGATTTACAAAAAAAGATTTTGAAGTTTCCATTTCTGATGATGTTTTAACAATTTCAGCTGAAAGTAAACAAGAAAAAGAAGAAAAAGAGGAAAACTATTCCAGAAGGGAGTTTTACCACAATTCCTTTACAAGAATGTTTACTTTACCTAAAAATGTAGATCTTAAAAAGAAAATTAAAGCCAATTATGATAACGGAATTTTGTCAATTCATTTGGAAAAAATGGAGGCTGCAAAAAGAATTGAAAAGAAAAAAATGATTGAAATCAGTTAATTTATTCAGTAAATCCGGGAAATTGAAACTTCCCGGATTCCTTAACCTAAAATACAAAAAATGGAAACAAATCAATTAACCCAAAAAGAAGAAAGATCAAATTTAGAATACAGTATTGGTCGTTTGCATGCCAAAGCACAGCAATGGATTTCGGAAATTGAGTTTATTAAAATTGAACAAAATTTTCTTAAAGAATTGCTTTCAGAGCATATTATTGGTTTATGTGAAACCCATAATTACGATAAAGCTAAACTGTTATTGAATGGTATAACACACGAAGCTAAATTGGGCAATAAATTAATAGAATCCATTAAGGAACATAAAATTAATTTGGCTTTGCTTTTGGAAAATATTCAATTAAAAAACGAAAACAAATTTAGAGACAATCATAAACTCCTAAAAGTGGAGGTTAAAAATTATATTGAAAACTTTAAATATATAAAAGAGCAGGTGTTTGAACTGGTGTTGTTAATTATGAAAAATGAAAAGGAAAAAAAATTGCTTTCAGAATAAATTAACAAAAGTTCAACTGCTTAATAATCCGTTTTCAAGTTTTGGTTCTTTGAAATTTTTTATATTGAATTAATAATAAATTACTTTTTAATACATTGTGGACGTGACAATTAAAAATTGTGATGCGTTATTAATTTATGAAACACATTTTAAAAAAGCGTTATTTTATTTGGGGTGAAATGAGTACTAATTTAATGTGTTTACAGAAAATTTTGAAATAGCTAGACTATAGAATTAAAAAGTGAAAACGGTTCCTTTTTAACATTATTCCGTTTTCAATTTTTCAGTTCTTTGAAGTTTTGTGTAGTTAAATTTAACAATGCCAAATGAAAATGTTGAAGTGATAATGATTCTCTATACAAATTTGATAAAATATTTTTTATACATTTTTTGCAGTTTATACCGGTATTATTATTGGGATATGGGATTATACTTATTTAGATTGCATTAAATTATATAAAAAATTTAAAAGAAGAAGTGTACGAATTGAAAATTGAAAACGGTTTATTCCCGATCAAAAACCCCAATCAAATAAGTTGAAAATTTTTATCCAGTCACATGGAAAAGAGGCGTTTAATTCAATTTTATCATTGGTTATAGGTTGCGTAAAATGAAGTGAATAAGCGTGCAAGAATAATTTTTCACAGTCAAATTCTTGTTCAAACATTCTGTTGTGAAAACGATCTCCATATTTATAATCACCAACTATTGGGTGATTTATTTTATTTAAATGAATTCGAAGCTGGTGCATTCTTCCTGTAGCAGGCGTTAATTTTACCAGGCTATAGCGAGAGTTTTTATAAGGAATTACGGGAATTTCAAGTAATTTTGTGTGAATGGGTTCGCAATAAGTTTCGGCATCTTTATATATTTTGGTATCAGGATTTTTAACGGGTGAGTCAATAATCAAAGCTAAATCCACAAATCCGCGCACAATTCCATAATAGGTTTTTTGAATTTGGTTGGCATTGAACAACTCCTGAAAAACAGCAACGTTCTCTTTTTGTTTTGCCAACATTAATATGCCGGATGTTTTTCTGTCTAACCTATGAACCGGATAAAAATGGCATCCAAATTTTGCGAAAAGCAAATCCAGTAAAGTTTCCTCTTTAATATTTCGGGCATAATATGAATTGTGAATCAGCACATTATTGGGTTTGTTAACAATAATAATATGTTGATCTTCAAAAAGGATTTCAATTTCCATCTGGCAAATATAAGGTAATAAGCTTGGTTTTAACCATCAAGTTTCTTCCTTCAAAAAAGACCTAAATTCGACAGAATCCTTAACGATTTGAGCTATTTTAACGTATTTTTATTATTACAGATGTGTGAATCTTGTAACTAATATAAAAAAATATGTAACTTTAAACTGCGAATGATTTCGCAAATTTGTATTATATAATTTCACCATTTAAAACAATAAAAAAAAATGAAAAAATTAATAGTATTTGTACTTTTAGCTTCCATGGTTATTTCATGTGGAACTCCAAAAACAGTAATTCAGTCTAAAAAAGTAATTAAAGGTTACTGGTCATTAGATCAAATTACTTACAGTGAACCCGGAACATTTGACGTAACATTGTTAAATGATGCCTCTAAAGATTGTTTCATCGGAAGCAAATGGCGTTTTATTCCAAACAATAATACTGGAGTATATACCATTACTGATACACATTGTGTACCAACTGGTGATCGTAATTTCAATTTTACTATTCAGCAAACAGATGCCAATACAGGCCTTTATGATTTCTTATTGAAACCAACAGATGCAAGACAAAGATCTGCAGATGATTCAGGTTTCAGACTTCAATTGGCACAATTGACAGAAACTACTATGAGATGGGAACAAACTGTTTCAGTAGAAGGAAAACCATTTATAATTTATATGAACTTTAATAAAATAAACGAATAATGAAAACATTCATAAAAAAAATATCTTTAGCAGTTTTATCAGTAATTTTTGTAGCCGGTTTAAGTAGTTGTGAAGCTACCAAAAACGCAAATAACGCACAAAAAGGTGCCGTAATCGGAACTGCCGGAGGTGCAATATTAGGTGCTATTATTGGCAACAATGCAGGTAAAGGCGGAAAAGGAGAAATAGGTGCAGTGATTGGTGGTGTTGTAGGTGGAACTGCCGGTGTACTTATTGGAAATAAAATGGACAAACAAGCTCAGAAAATTGAGGAAGAAATTCCTGGAGCTAAAGTTGAACGTATTGATGATGGTATTTTAGTGACATTTGATGAAAACAGTGGTGTTCAATTTGCAACTGAAAAATATAATATCACGACTTCATCTGAAACATTGCTTACCAAATTGGCAGATATTTTAAAAGAATATCCTGATACCAATGTATTGGTTGTTGGTCATACAGACAGCAGTGGACCAGCAGATTACAACATGACGCTTTCTGAAAAAAGAGCTTATGCAGTAACCAATTACTTTGTTCAAAGTAAAGGATTGGCTTCATCACGTTTTACAACCACCTGGTTTGGTGAAGATCAACCAATTGCAGACAACAGTACTGTTGATGGTCGCGCCAAAAACCGTAGGGTAAATGTGGCGATTGTTCCAAATGAAAAAATGAAAGAAGACGCCAAAAAAGAAGCTGGCCAAAATTAATAACCCCAAAGTATTTTAGGAAGACCCGAAACAAATTGTTTCGGGTTTTTTTGTTTGTAATTGGTTAGTCGCGCTAAAATGTAATTTTTAAATCAAAAATTAACGATTAAACAATAATACCATTAAAACATACTTTTTATCTTTCAAACTTTTTAACTTATACCTAACTTACAGCCCTAAAATTTAAATTAGTGCAGGAGATAGTTGACAGCGTAACACAATTCCATTTATCTTGGCTTAACTGGTTTTTGGCATTTTTAGCTTCCTTCATTCTTGGGATGGGAAAAGCAGGCGTAAAAGGACTTGGGGTTTTAATAGTAACTTTAATGGCCATATTATTTGGCGGAAAAGCTTCCACTGGAATTTTAATTCCGTTGATGGTGGTTGCCGATATTTTGGCTGTATTTTATTATAACCGCCATACACAATGGAAATTTTTACTAAAAATATTGCCCACTATGGTTTTGGGCGTATTGATAGGGGTGTGGTTTGGAAACGATATTTCCGAAAAATTATTCAAACAAATCATGGCAATTTTCATTATTTTAACGGTGATAATGATGGTTTGGATGGATCAAAAAAAGAATATGGCAATTCCAAAACATTGGTTTTTTGCCAGCAGTATGGGGCTTTTATCAGGCATTACCTCTATGATTGGAAATCTGGCAGGTTCTTTTGCCGATATTTATTTTTTGGCTGTTAGGCTGCCTAAAAATCAATTTATTGGTACGGCTGCCTGGCTGTTTTTGATTATTAATGTGTTTAAATTGCCTTTTCATGTATTTGTCTGGAAAACGGTAACTTCGGATAGCCTTTTGCTGAATTTATTCTTAATTCCTGCAATCTTGTTCGGTTTTATAAGCGGCGTGGCATTGGTTAAATTATTAAACAATGAAGTTTACCGAAAATTTATTATGGTGGTAACGGCAATGGGAGCTTTACTCATATTATTTAGATAATTTTAAATATTTATTTATGGAAGAACATTTTTTTCAGTGTCCGTATTGTTGGGAAGAAATTTCAATGTTATTTGATACTTCAGTTAGAAATCAAACCTATATAGAAGATTGCGAGATTTGTTGCAATCCCATCGAAATAAATCCCATATTTGAAAACGGTGAATTGATTGCTTTAAATATTAAAAGTGAAGAGGAGCAGTAAATTTATTTTGAAGAAATTGCCTGTTTTAATTGAGAAACAGATTGCATGCCCGATTGTCTCCAAATTTGTTTTCCTTGTCTAAAAACCATAAAAGTAGGAACGCCGCGCACTTGATATTTCGCTGCCAATGTAGGATTGGTGTCCACATTTATTTTTATGATGCTTATAGAATCCTTTAATTCCGCTTTTAATTGTTTTAAAACAGGCGCCATACTTTTACACGGCCCGCACCAATCTGCGTAAAAATCGATTAAAACAGGAATATTTTGATTTATAATATCGTCGAATGATTTTTTCATGTTGTTTTTTTAATCTTTCTTAAAGTTACAAAAACACCAGTAAATTATGAACAAATTAATCAAAAAGTTTATTTCAGCATAAACGATATTAAGCCGATTTAAATCGTATTCTTTTA
>JAWOHJ010000309.1:0-4033 GCA_046485225.1 Lutibacter sp.
ATTTCATCAATGGCATATTCGGTTCCATGCCTTATCGTATACAAAGTAACATTTTCTGTAAAAGACACTTTATATTTAGATTTCAGTGCTCCTAAAAAATGTTGTACATTGTTCAATTTATCTTCAATACATACCGAAAAACTGATGGCAGAATTTTGAATTAAGTTTACTTTAAGTTTGTTGTTATGTAAAATGCTGAAAATATCACTGAGGTTCGATTCCACCATAAAAGAAAAATCCAAAGCCGAAACAGACACCAATATTTGGTCTTGTTTTAAAATAAAACAAGGAACTTCAGGAATTAAATCAATCCCTTTTCCAACGGTTGTGCCGTTTAATTCCAAGTTTAAAAAGGAGCGGACATACAACGGAATATTTTTGTTTTCTAGTGGTTTCAACGTTTTTGGGTGGATGACAGAAGCGCCGTAAAATGCCATTTCGATGGCTTCGCTATAGGAAATTTGATGCAACAATTGTGCGTTTTCAAAATAACGAGGGTCGGCATTTAGCACGCCGTCAACATCCTTCCAAATGGTCAAGCTTTTTGCGTTTAAGCAATGTGCAAAAATGGCAGCAGTATAATCGGATCCTTCGCGGCCCAAGGTTGTGGTATTTCCCTTCGCATCTTCGCCCAAAAATCCTTGGGTAATGTATAATTTATTCGGGTTTAAGGTTGAAATATTTTTGGAAGTAAGTTCCCAGTTTACATAAGCATCCCGGTAACTGTCATCAGTTTTTAGGTATTCTCGCACATCAATCCATTGGTTTTCAATACCAATTTCATTCAAATATGCGCTCACAATTTTGGTTGAAAGCAATTCGCCAAAACCAACAATCTGGTCGTAAATAAAGTTATAATCGATTGATTTATTAGTTGTTAAAAACTTGTTTAGTTCCTCAAAAAGAGCATCAACTTCACTAATAACATAATTTGATTTATTTTCGAACAATTCATTTATAATTGTTAAATGATAATCCTTTACGAATTCAATATGTTGCTGTAAATCATCGTTTTTATGATGATAAGCATTGATGATTTTTTCGAAAGCATTGGTCATTTTTCCCATAGCCGAAATGACAATGAGCGTATTTTTGAATCCTTCGTTTCTTAAAACACGCACCACATTTTTTATGCCTTCCGCATCTTTTACAGAGGCGCCTCCAAACTTATAAATTTTCATAAAGTTTCCAAATAATTTTTTATGGCAAGCTCATCCATTTGAACCGTTTTCCAATCATCTAAAAGGTGTGCTCCGGTTTTTTTATAAAATTCTATGGCCGGCGTATTCCAGCCCAAAACCACCCATTCCATTCTTTTTACGCCTAAATTATGACCGTATTCAATCACTTTTTTGTACAAGGCGCTTCCAATATTTAATCCTCTTTTATTTTTTTTGACGATTAAATCTTCCAAATGAATGGTTGGTCCTTTCCAGGTGGAATATCTTGGATAAAACAAGGCCATCCCAACAATTTCTTCATCAACTTCAGCAACAAAAGTTTTAAACAACGGGGAATTTCCAAATCCGTCTTTTTCTAAGTCGGCCACTGAAATTACAACGGCATCAGCCTCTTTTTCAAAATGTGCCAACTCTTTTATTAAGTTTAATACCGACGGCATATCTTCTATTTTTCCCTCCCTAATGCTAAAATTCATCTGTTTAAATTTTATTTTTTAGCGGTAACAGTTGCTGTTCGCCATTAATCATTTCCTTGTGTATCAAAATTTGATATGCTCGTTTCATCTTTAATTTTATTTTAAATGGTATTGGCTAAAGTAAAAAATCTTTATCCAAAGTATCTCAAAACAAAGGTCTTTTTAAAAATAATTTTTTCGATATTTGTGCAAACAAACAACTGCGCGCACCAATGAAAAATAACAACCTAACCTTAGGAGAGTTTATTATTGAAAATCAGAAACATTACAAATCAACTTCCGGAGAATTTACACGCTTGTTAAGCTCCATTCGTTTGGCGGCGAAAGTGGTGAATTATAAGGTAAATAAAGCAGGGTTGGTTGATATTTTGGGCAATGCCGGCGATACAAATATTCAGGGTGAAGACCAACAAAAATTGGATGTTTTTGCAAATCAGGTTTTTATGCAAACGCTCATCAACAGAGAAATTGTTTGTGGAATTGCCAGTGAAGAAGAAGATGATTATGTGACCGTAAAAGGAAAACACGGCACCAACGAAAATAAATATATTGTATTGATGGATCCGCTGGACGGCTCTTCCAATATTGATGTAAATGTTTCGGTGGGTACCATTTTTTCTATTTATCGTCGTGTTACGCCAATTGGAACACCGGTTGAAAAAATAGATTTTCTGCAACGCGGAAACCAGCAGGTTGCCGCAGGTTATGTTGTTTATGGCACCTCAACAATGCTGGTTTATACTTCGGGACACGGCGTAAACGGGTTTACGTTAAATCCGGCGATTGGTTCCTTTTATTTATCGCACCCAAATATGAAATTTCCTGATATCGGAAAAATTTATTCCATCAACGAAGGAAATTACGTGCACTTTCCGCAGGGCGTAAAAGATTATTTAAAATATTGCCAGGAAGAAAAAGAAGACAGACCATACACTTCTCGTTATATTGGTTCATTGGTTTCCGATTTTCACAGAAATATGATTAAAGGCGGCATTTATATTTATCCGACAAGTTCCATCGGGCCAAAAGGGAAGTTGCGATTGTTGTATGAATGCAATCCAATGGCTTTTTTAGCTGAACAAGCAAACGGAAAAGCAAGCGACGGTTACACAAGAATTATGGATATTAAACCTACCGAATTGCACCAACGCGTTCCTTTTTTCTGCGGAAGTATAAAAATGGTGGAAAAAGCCGAAGAATTTATGGCGAAATATCCCAAAGATGCCAAATATTAGGCCTAATAAGATTAAACAATACAGCTATAAACACATTTGATTTTATAAAACGAAAAGGGTTTGGTACCTTTGACAATATTTAAGTTTAACTAAAACACATGATTATGGCCTTTGAATTACCGAAATTACCGTACGCTTTTGACGCGTTAGAACCTAATATTGATGCAAAAACCATGGAAATTCACCACGGAAAACATCATGCAGCCTACACCAATAATTTAAACAATGCAATCGCCGGAACAGCTTTGGAAGGAAAATCTATTGAAGCTATTTTATCCGGATTAGATATGAACAATGCCGCAGTTAGAAATAATGGAGGCGGTTTTTACAACCACGAACTTTTTTGGAATGTGATGTCACCAAACGGCGGCGGAAAACCAACAGGCGAATTGGCTGCGGCCATTGACGCTGCTTTTGGCTCATTCGAAGCTTTTAAAGACGCACTTTCTAAAGCTGCAGTTACCCGTTTTGGATCGGGTTGGGCTTTTTTATGCGTTCATTCTGGAGGAAAAGTGGACGTTTGCTCTACAGCAAATCAGGACAATACTTTAATGCCGGGCGTTGGATGTGGCGGTTTTCCTATTTTAGGATTGGATGTTTGGGAACATGCCTACTACTTGCATTACCAAAACAGAAGACCAGAATATGTTGAGAATTTTTTCAACGTCATTAACTGGGATTATGTAGCAAAACTTTACGCAGAAAATAAATAATTTTACTGGTAATTAAACTGAGTTATTCTTAGAAGTTTAACCTTATTTATCAGTCAAATTTAAACAAAACCGAAACAGAATTTATTTTGTTTCGGTTTTTTTAATTATAATTTAATTTGATCTTTTTTTCTTACTTTTGAGAATCAACGCTTTCACTTTAAAACTTATACTTATGGCATTTAAAAAATTATTTTTATTCATTTCTTTTTTCACATCAGTAATAACTTCTGCCCAAATTGATTTAGGCTATCAAACGCCACATCCCGATATTTTATCTTTGGCTGATGCACCGATGCCGCCTTCAATGAACATCAAGGAACAAGCCGACAGGAGATCGCGTTAACAGCTTGTGCAACATTCTATAGATCTTCGACGCGGGCGCGCAGGCGATCCAGGTTATCTTTGATTTCCCCAAGCTCAGCTTGCAT
>JAWOHJ010000361.1:0-6992 GCA_046485225.1 Lutibacter sp.
GAGGTAAAGGAATGATTAATTGCGAACCTGCGTGCGGCAGGCTGGCAGCTTCTACTACCGCTTAAAAAATATAATTTAATCAGATGAAAAAAGAAATCGCATTTATATTCGATTTAGACGGCGTAATTGTGGATACTGCAAAGTACCATTATTTAGCCTGGAGAAATTTAGCAAACGCTTTGGGTTTCGATTTTACTGAAGCACAAAATGAATTGTTAAAAGGTGTAAGCAGAATTCAATCGCTTGAAATTTTATTGTCTATTGGAAAAGTAAATTTATCCGAAGAAAAAAAACAAGTGTTGTTGCTTCAAAAAAATAAAGAGTATTTGGAGTATGTCAATAAAATGACTTCCGAAGAAATTTTGCCCGGCGTAAATGATTTGTTGAATTTTTTAGAAATCAATGACATCAGATATGCATTGGGTTCGGCCAGTAAAAACGCTCCTTTAATTTTGGAGAAAGTGGGACTTTTAAACAGATTTACCGCCATTGTTGACGGAAATGATGTTTCTAAAGCAAAACCTGATCCGGAAGTGTTTTTAATCGGCGCTAAAAAATTAGGGATGAAACCCGAAAACTGCGTGGTTGTAGAAGATGCCATCGCAGGAGTCCAGGCTGCGAATGCAGCAAAAATGATCAGTATTGGAATTGGAGATTTGAATGTGTTATATGAAGCAGATTATGTTTTTAAAGATATGACAGCGATCACTCCCGATTTTTTAAAAAATCTAATGAATTAAAAAAGATGAATAAAGATTATATTAAGCCTTACGAATGGTCAATTATAGAAGAAGGCTTTGATCCCGAAAATGTAGAAGCATCAGAAAGTCTGTTCAGTATTGGCAATGGTTCTATGGGGCAGCGCGCCAATTTTGAGGAAACGTATACCGGAAAAACCTTTCAGGGAAGTTATATCGGCGGTATTTATTATCCCGATAAGACCAGAGTGGGCTGGTGGAAAAACGGCTATCCGGAGTATTTTGCCAAAGTGCTGAATGCGCCAAACTGGATTGGCATTGACATCCAAATCAATAACACAACACTGGATTTAAATACTTGTAAAGTTTCAAATTTTAAAAGAGAATTAAATATGAAAGAAGGCTGGCTAAGTCGCTCTTTCGATGCAGTTCTTGAAACCGGAGAGGAAATCCAGGTAAATACAAAACGTTTTATAAGTCTGGAATATAATGAAACAGGCGCCATAGAATATGCTGTAAAAGCAGTAAATTTTTCAGGGGAAATTACCTTTTCGCCTTATATTGATGCCGGTATTAAAAATGAAGATTCCAATTACGATGAATATTTTTGGGAAATCCTGAAAATTGTCAGCGGCAAAAATAACGGTTGTATTCTTTCAAAAACCTTAAAAACAGCATTTCATGTGGCAACCGCCATGGAAGTTTCGTTTGCGGTAAATAATGAAAAAGTTGATGCTTTACAACAAACTGAAGTTGAAGAAAAATCATTGCATTATATCTACAACTTAAACGTCAATAAAGGCGACACGGCCACCATCTATAAATATGGAAGCTGCGTAAGTTCTCTTAATTATTCAAAAGAAGACTTGATTGAAGCGGCTTTTAACAATGTTAAACAAGCTTATAAATTAGGTTTTTCAAAACTATTGGAAAGTCAGAAAGTAGCCTGGTCCGACATTTGGCGAACTGCCGACATTATTATTGAAGGTGACATAAAAGCGCAACAAGGCATCAGATTTAATATTTTCCAACTGAATCAAACTTATTTGGGAACCGATGCAAGATTAAATATTGGTCCGAAAGGTTTCACCGGCGAAAAATACGGCGGAAGTACTTATTGGGATACGGAAGCGTATTGCATTCCTTTTTATATGGCGACAAAAGATGCCAGCGTAGCGAAAAATTTATTGTTGTATCGCTACAATCAGTTGGATAAAGCCATAGAAAATGCCGAAAAACTCGGATTTAAAAACGGTGCGGCTTTATATCCTATGGTCACCATGAATGGCGAAGAATGCCATAATGAATGGGAAATCACTTTTGAAGAAATTCACAGAAACGGTGCGATGATTTACGGGATTTACAATTATGTAAATTATACTCAGGATTTTGAATATGTTCCAAAATTTGGACTGGAAGTGATCATTGCCGTTGCACGTTTTTGGCACCAGCGCGCTAATTTTTCAGAAGCAAAAGGCCAATATGTGGTTTTGGGCGTTACCGGACCGAACGAATATGAAAACAACGTAAACAATAATTTTTACACTAACTACCTGGCAAAATGGTGTATTCAATATGCTGTGGAATGTTTGAACAGGGTAGCAAAAGAATATCCTGCAGATTTTTCACGTGTGATGGATAAGACAAAATTAACCGGTGAAGAAACCAAAAAATGGTTGCAGGTTGCCGATAATATGTATTTTCCTTTCAGTGAGGATCACCAAGTTTATTTGCAGCAGGACGGATTTTTGGACAAAGAGTTAATTCCGGTGGCTGATTTATCGACTTCCGAAAGACCCATCAATCAAAAATGGTCTTGGGATCGTATTTTGCGTTCTTGTTATATCAAACAGGCCGATGTTTTGCAATGTATGTTCTTTTTTGAAAATAAATTCGGCAAAGAAGAATTGGAACGTCATTTCGATTTCTATGAGCCATTAACCGTTCATGAATCTTCATTGTCGCCTTGCGTGCATTCCATATTGGCGGCATCCATAGACAGAATGCCAAAAGCTTACGAGCAATATGTGCGTACTTCACGTTTGGATTTAGACGATTACAACCACGAAGTTCATGAAGGTTGCCACATTACCAGTATGGCCGGAACCTGGATGTCTATTGTGCAGGGATTTGGCGGTATGCGTATTTGGGAAGATGGTGTTTTATCCTTCAGCCCACAAATTCCAAAAGAATGGAAATCGTATTCATTTACCATCAATTTCAGGGGAAATATCATCAAGGTTTATATAAGCCAAACCGAGTGTAAATTTTTTAATGAATCGGAAAACGACATAAAAATGATGGTGGATTCCGAAGAAATTTTAATCCCGTCAAACCGATCGGTTATTGTTTAAAAATAAAATATAAAATATGAAAAATATTTCTTTCCTATTACTTTTAATTTTAGGGAATTCTCTGTATGCCCAAAAAATAGACAGAATTGAACCGCCATTTTGGTATGTTGGTATGGAGAATAATCAGTTAGAATTGTTGATTTATGGCAAAGACATTTCCCAATTTACGCCTTCTGTTGCAGATAAAAACATTCAGATTTTAGCCGTCAAAAAAACGGAAAACAGCAATTATGTGTTTCTGAATTTGGATTTGTCGAAGGCAGTTTCAGGGAAATTCAACATCAACTTTTCAAAAAAAGGAAAACGTATTGATTTTTCTGTTCCTTATGAATTGAAGGAAAGAAACAAAGATTCAAAATTAAAAGAAGGATTTAGCAGTTCGGATGTTATTTACTTGATCACGCCCGATCGTTTTGCGAATGCTGATGTTACCAATGACCTTGTGAAAACGATGAACGAAAAAACCGTCAACAGAAAAAATGATTACGGGCGCCATGGCGGTGATATTAAAGGAATCACTAACCATCTGGACTATCTCGATGAAATGGGATTTACAGCCATCTGGCCAACACCGGTGTTGACCAATGATATGAAACAAGCTTCTTATCACGGGTATGCGATGACCGATTTTTATGAAGTTGATCCGCGTTTTGGAACGATGGAAGATTATAAGGAATTGGCGCAAAGTGCAAAAAATAAAGGAATAAAATTGATTATGGACCAGGTGGCAAACCATATTGGTCTGGAACATTGGTGGATGAAAGATTTGCCTGCCAGCGATTGGGTGAATTATCAGGATGAATTTTTAAAAAACAATATGGTGGTGACCAATCATCGCAGAACCACAAATCAGGATGCCTATGCATCAGTAAAAGACAGAGATTTAATGAGTGAAGGCTGGTTTGTAAGTACGATGCCCGATTTAAATCAGAGAAATCCTTTGTTGGCAACCTACTTAATCCAAAACAGTATTTGGTGGATAGAAACTCTTGATTTGGGCGGTATCCGACAAGATACTTATCCGTATCCAAACAAACAATTTATGAGTGATTGGGCCGGTGCCATTATGAAAGAATATCCAAATTTCAGCATTGTTGGCGAAGAGTGGAGCACCAACCCGTTATTGGTTGGCTACTGGCAGCAAGGCGCAAAAAATAAGGATGGCTACGAATCGAATTTAACTTCCACAATGGATTTCCCGATGCAAAAAGCCATTGTTGATGCCTTAAATGAAAAGGAAAGCTGGGACAATGGATTTGTGAAAATGTATGAAGGTTTGGCAAACGATTTTTCTTATGCCAATCCAAGCAACATCATGCTCTTTCCGGACAACCACGATATGGATCGAATTTTTACCCAATTAAAAGAAAATGTGGTAAATACCAAAATGGCTTTGGGATATATGCTCGCCTTGCCAAGGATTCCGCAATTGTATTACGGAACAGAAATTTTAATGCAAAACACCGCAAAACCAGGCGATCACGGTTTGATTAGGACCGACTTTCCAGGAGGCTGGAAGGACGATAAAGTAAATGCTTTTACTGGAGAAGGATTGACTTCTGACCAAGCGGAAATGCAATCTTTTTTGAAGAAAGTGTTAAATTACCGTAAAAACAGCGAGGCCATCCATACAGGAAAAACAATTCATTTTGCACCTGAAAATGGTGTTTATGTACTTTTCAGAATCAAAAATGATGAAATAGTTTCGGTGATATTGAACAAAAATGAACAGCCGATTTCATTAGATTTAAACCGATTTGAAGAGGTTGGTTTAACTGGAAAATCAGTTAAAAATATAATCACTGATGAAGCTTTGATGTTTGAAAACAACTTAGAAATTGGTTCAAAAGGCGTTTTAATGTTAACCACCAAAAAGTAACAAGATGAAACTGTTCAAATTTCTTTTCACGATTTCTTTGTTTTTTATTTCCTGTAAGGAAGCAAAAATAATTACTGCTGAAAACAAATTGTTTGCAAAGACTTTGGACAGCAGCAATCTTTCGAGTGGAATGCTTATCAGCATTGACAGTTTTCCTTCCAAATATGTGCGGCCTCGTAATGTGGATGTTTGGCTTCCAGCTGATTATGATGAAACCAAAAAATATGCAGTGTTGTATATGCACGACGGACAAATGTTGTTTGATGCCGAAACGACCTGGAACAAACAGGAGTGGAAAGTGGATGAAATTGTTGGCGGTTTACTGAAAGAACAAAAAATTAGGGACTGTATTGTGGTGGCCATCTGGAACCACTCAGACATTCGCCATACCGATTATTATCCGCAAAAACCATTTGATTTATTGCCTCAAAAATTTAAGGATTCAATGATTGAAATTTCCCAAAAACAATTTGGAACAGATTTTAAGGGACCAAATTCCGATAACTATTTAAAATTTATTGTGGAGGAACTGAAACCTTATATTGATGCAAATTTTTCGGTGTACAAAAATCCGGAAAATACCTTTATTTCAGGTTCAAGTATGGGCGGATTAATTTCTATGTATGCCTTGTGCGAATATCCGAAAGTTTTTGGAGGTGCAGCTTGTTTATCAACCCATTGGATTGGTTTTTCTCCTCAGGAAAACTCACCGGTCCCGGAATCCTTTTTCACTTATTTGGAAGCAAACCTGCCTTCACCAACAACACATAAAATTTATTTTGATTACGGGACAAAAACGTTGGATGAATTTTATTTGCCTTACCAACATCGGGTCGACGAAGTTTTGAAGCTGAAAGGTTATGATGCATCAAATTCAAGAAACTTAAAATTTGAAGGCCACGACCATTCCGAAAACTCCTGGAATCAGCGTTTTCAAATGCCGGTTCAATTTTTATTAAATATAAACTAAATGAAGATATCTATAATTTTCCTCTTTTTTCTTCTTGCAGGAAGTACATTTTTAAATGCTCAAAACGCCGACAGAAAATTTGTTTCGGTAATGCAGAAAAATGCCATTATCGAAATAAAAACCAATGATGGTGTTTTTCAAATAAAACCCTATTCAGAAAAAATTGTAGAAACAACTTTCATTCCAAACGGGGAAGTTTACAATCCAAATTCACATGCGGTGGTTTTGAATCCTGAAAATTTGCAATTCAAAGTTTCTGAAAAGGAAAATGCCATTCATTTAACTACAGCAGGTATATCCGTTCAAATCACAAAAACGCCATTTCAAATTGCCTATTTTTATAAAAATAAATCCTTAATTTCTGAAAGAAAAGGCTACATTAAAACCGAAGAATTTGAAACATTGGATTTCAATTTAACAGCCGATGAAATTTTATATGGCGGCGGTGCACGTGCTTTGGGTATGAACCGCAGGGGCAACCGACTGCAATTGTATAACCGGGCTCATTACGGCTATGAAACACGTTCAGAATTGATGAATTTCACGATGCCGTTGATGTATTCATCCAATTTATATGCAGTGCATTTTGACAACGCGCCCATTGGCTATTTGGATTTGGACAGCAAAAAGGACAATTCTTTAGTTTATGAAACTATTTCAGGCAGAAAAACATATCAGGTGGTTGCGGGTGATTCCTGGAAAGATTTAATCAACCAATATACTAGTTTAACCGGAAAACAACCTATGATTCCGCGTTGGGCGCTGGGGAATTTTTCGAGCAGGTTTGGTTACCATTCACAGCAGGAAACCATCAATACCATCGATAAATTCCTTGCGGAAGAAATTCCGGTTGATGCCATTATTTTGGATTTGTACTGGTTTGGAAAAGAATTGAAAGGCACGATGGGAAATCTGGAATTTTATAAAGATTCATTTCCTGATCCGAAGAAAATGATTGCCGATTTAACCAAAAAAGGAGTCAAAACCATTTTGATTACCGAACCTTTTGTGCTGACCACTTCCGGAAAATGGGACGAAGCGGTAGCGAAAGATATTTTGGGAAAAACCAAAGATGGCAAGCCTTATGCCTA
>JAWOHJ010000122.1:0-5354 GCA_046485225.1 Lutibacter sp.
GGTAAGTTCCTTTTCCTCATCTTCTGTTTCTATAGACCGGTAGCGCAATTTCACCAAAACCTTAAAGCCATCTTCAGCATAAACGGGTCTGACAAATATATTTTTCAGGTTGGGTTTACCAATGGTTTTTGCCATGGTTAATTTGGCAAAGCGGCCTTCCCGGCAACTTTCTTCCACTTCTTTCCAAAAAAGAACAAACACATCTTGATACGGCATAAACTTTAGATTTAGGATAATATATTTTGGTGTTTTAAATCAATCAAATTGATAATCAGCCACAGTTTTTTGTGCTATTTATGTACCGCTCCAATGATATTTTCTACCGATACAATCTTCTGCGTCAGGCAATTGCTTTTGCCCTTGCGAATATCAAAATTAAGAGATGCATACACGCGATCACAATCAAGCTCCAAAATATCATAAGACTGTTGCACAATCGCTAAAGCTTCAGCCATCGTTTCGGTTTCTATGATGGTGCCCATTGGGGTAAGTTGATAAGTAACGCCACTTTCGCGTATCATTTTTATCACCTTACTCACGTAAGGACTTACGCTCTCGCCTTTATCGGTGGGAAACATGGCAAATTCTAAAAGTACTGACATTATTTAAGAGGGTTTTGTTATTGTTGCAAAGATAGTAGGTTTGGCGGTGGTAATTGGTTTTGTTTCCAATAAATAAGCAAACCGTTACGCTAAGTAAAGCGATTAAAAAACAGTAAATCCAAAATATTTAGTGTATTTCATGTTGCGAAATTAAGAAAACACACCTTTGATGATTGCTTATCATAGTACATAATCTTAAAAAAAATCACCTCATTGCTGAGGTGATAAATTTGCGTGGATAATTTGTAGGTCCGCTGACCTACGTTGGCAAAAATAGTAATTAATTTTATCAAAAAGTGTTTAAATATAAAAAGCTGAATATTTCGGACTTCTTCAGCATGAAATATCAAAGAAATATAAAAACTGCTGACAATTCTTAATAAATAAAAAAATATTAATTAATTCTTAAATTTGAATTATTAAATATTTAAATTTAAATGGATGTAAGAAGTACCTGCAATTTAAAATATATAAATAACAACAGATATGAAAAAATTTAAAATGCTGATTTTACTGATTTCAATAATTGGTTGTAATAATGATCGGATAAAAGCAAATTTTTATGAAATTAAGGATGGTATAGCTCGTTTTGATATTGTGAATGGGAGTGCCAAAGATATAGAGGAATTCACTTTTGAAATCAAGTATCTGGACAAATCTAATACAGTTTTATTGTTGGATACTATAAGTTATGGCGTAAATAAAGAATTCTCCGACGAGCCTTTTTTTTTAAAATCAAATGCCAGTACTTTTATAGTTCAATCAATTCCAAAAAAATGTGAATCAGCAGATATAAAAATATTAAAGATTGTCTACTTAGAAAATAAATAAAAAACCTGCGATTTAAAATTTGATAAATCCTTACAAAATTGCGCAAAAAAATTACTCAATTCAGTAAAAAAAGATTTCTAAAATTGTAAAATGCCTTGCTGTTTAATCGCTGGGCATTTCTTGATTTCTTTTTAGAAGACTCAGTATCCGAAAACAATTTCCTTAAAATAGATGAAACAAAAAAACGCTGCACGGCCCAAATCATAGCTATAATTGCGATGAACAGCAAATCCACATTTTCTATGCTCGGAATTATGTAACTATTATTAAGAATTGTGTAAAAGGCTTAGCAGCTAAGCGCCCTAAATTTGCTAAAGTGCACTGAAAGTCATTCAGTGCCCGCTGGATTATCCATCCGGAGCGAAGAAATCAAATGATATTTTCGTTAAAACCAGCAACATAGTAAAGGAACGTCCTTTACAAATAATTATTTAAAACCACTACATTATGTCCATTCAGACAGTTAATCCATACACCAATAAAATAGTAAAGTCTTTCGAAGAAATGAGTAAGCAATCTGTTGATGCCAAAATAGCGAAGGCTGATGCAACTTTTACCGATTGGAAAGCAACAAACTTCAAACAACGTGCCGATTTGCTGCATAAAGTAGCAACATTGATGCGGACCAAAAAAGCAACTCTTGCAAAAACCATCACCTTAGAAATGGGGAAAATTTTGGCTCAGGCAGAAGGAGAAATAGATTTAAGTGCCAATATTTTTGATTATTACGCGGATAACGGAGAAGCATTTTTGGCAGATACCGTACTTGACCCCGAATTTGGGGAAGCAATAGTTCGCAACAGTCCTATAGGCGTATTGCTGGGCGTTATGCCCTGGAATTTTCCTTTCTACCAGGTTGCAAGGTTTGCAGCGCCTAATATTATGGCAGGCAACACGATTTTGCTGAAACACGCCTCCAATGTTCCGCAATGCGCTGCTGCCATTGAAGCACTGTTCAAAGAAGCAGAAGCGCCTGAAGGATTGTACACCAATTTATTCATTATTGGCAAAAATGCATCGGCATTGGTTGCTGACAAAAGAGTAAAAGGCGTTTCCTTAACGGGAAGTGAAGGCGCAGGTGCAAGCATTGCTGCGGAAGCAGGAAAACATTTAAAGAAAGTTGTGCTGGAACTGGGCGGCAATGATGTGTTCATTATACTGGAAGATGCCGATATGGATAAAACGGTTGAATGGGCAGTTGTTGGGAGGATGAACAACAATGGCCAGTGCTGTGTAGCCTCCAAGCGGTTTATTGCTGTGGAAGCCATTTCAGCTGAATTTATTAAGAAGTTTAAGGACAAGTTATCAAAAATGAAAGTAGGAGACCCTATGGATGCCGAAACCGAGTTAGGCCCCTTAAGCAGTGAAGAAGCAGCAGATCATTTGGCCGATCAGGTTAAACGTTCGGTTGATGCAGGTGCAAAAGTGTTGCTGGGCGGTAAACGTGCAGATTGTGAAGGTGCTTTTATGGAACCTACCATTCTCACCAATTTGAAACCAGGTATTGCGGCGTATCACGAAGAATTGTTCGGACCGGTTGCCTCTTTTTATGTGGTGAAAGACGAACAGGCTGCCATAGCGCTGGCCAATGATTCAGATTTCGGTTTGGGTGCCTCTATTTTTACACAAGATATTGAACGCGGTAAGAAAATTGCCAATCAGATTGATTCAGGAATGGTATTTATCAACCATCCAACCTGGACAAAAGCCGATCTTCCTTTTGGCGGCACAAAGCAATCAGGATTCGGTCGTGAACTGTCAGCATTAGGAATTCATGAGTTTGTAAATAAAAAACTGATTCGCATCAGCGGACTGAATGATCCGTTTTAACAGGCACAGCAATACTAAAAATAAAACCATTAGTAACTATTATAGCATGGAGACGATGTCAACATTCTTGCAGTTATGGGTGTTTTGAATTCAAACTAAATCCTTAAACTAAAATTAATTATAATATGGACATAAAAGATAAAGTAATAATAATAACTGGCGCCTCAAGTGGTATTGGCGAAGCAACAGCCTTAAAATTATCAAAGGAAGGCGCCAAGGTAGTGCTTTCCGCACGCAGAAAAGATAAGTTGAATGCGCTTAAGAAAACCATTGAAAAGAGGGATGGAGAGGCTTTAATAGTCATTGCTGACGTTACCAAGAAGTCTGATATGGAAAAGTTAGTTGCCAGAACACTCGAAGAATATGGTAATATAGACGCAATAATTAATAATGCAGGGTTGATGCCCTTGTCTTTTGTTAAAAATTTGAAGACCGATGAGTGGGAGAAAATGGTGGACGTGAACATCAAAGGAGTATTGAACGGTGTAGCTGCTGTACTTCCTACCCTTATTAAAAACAAACAAGGGCATATTATCAATATTTCATCAACAGCAGCCTATAGATATTTTCCGGGTGGTGCAGTATACTGCGCCACGAAGGCAGCTGTGAAAATGTTTTCCGACAGCCTACGACAGGAGTTAGCTCCAACCTATGGTATATGTGTCAGTTCCATTGAGCCTGGAGCTGTAGCAACACATTTAATGGATACTATAACAGACAAAGATATTTTAGATAAACTATCAGAAATGCAGAAAATGACTATGCTCGAACCAGAAGATATTGCAGATGCGATTTATTATGCTCTAACGCAACCGAACCGCGTGAATATAAACAATGTCTATATCATGCCTACGGAACAACAGTAAGCTGCGCTTCCTTTTAGTGAAGCCTAGCGTTCGGACTTCGGTAATGAATTATCAGAATTTGGAATTCAGGAATTTGTGAATAAGAAACTGATTCGAGTAAGCTGACTGAATGATCCGTTTTAAAAATATATAAAATCAAACAAGGACTGTTCGGCGGTATTGCCGCCGATATTAAAAATTTAAACAACAATAAAGTGAAAGATAAAACCGGAGTAACAATTGTGACGGGAAGCATTAGAATGATAGGGCTCATCTTTCATTCATAAGCTTGCTGCCTATTAAATAAAAGTAAATTTAGAATAGGAAAATGATACAGGACATAAAGGACATACAAGAGCAAGTAGCGGAACCAGTGCAAACGGTAGTACAAAAGTTAGAAGGTTGGCTTGATACCTTCATAAATATGATACCCAATATGGCCGTGACCTTGCTGTTATTACTAATTTTTCTTGTTCTTGCCAGATTAGGAAGCAAACTATTTATAAAGCTTTTCACCAAAGCATCAAAAAACGAAGCATTAGGACATTTATTTTCCACTTTTGTTTATGCGGCAATCTTAGGAATTGGTTTCTTTATTATGCTTGGTGTGCTCGGTCTGGATAAGGCATTAACCTCACTAATCGCGGGAATTGGTGTGATAGGTTTGGTATTGGGTTTTGCTTTTCAGGATATAGCTGCAGATTTCATTTCGGGTGCTATTCTGGCCTTCAGGAGACCTTTTAAAATTGGAGACATCATAGAAGTAAAGGCTATTATGGGCACAGTAAGTAGAACTGATTTACGCGTTACAGTCGTTGAGACTTTCCAGGGCCAAGAAGTTTACATTCCAAATAAGGACATATTACAGAGTGCCATTTACAATTTTTCTGTTTTGGAAAAAAGGCGTATTGATATAGCCGTTGGAGTTTCTTATGCGGAAGATCTTGATAAAGTTGAAGATGTTGTATTGAGCACAATAAAAAACCTGGACGGAGTGATAGATAAAGATTTGATGGTTTTTGACTATGCTGAATTTGACTCCAGCTCAATCAATTTTAATATTCGATTTTGGATAGAATATCCTGGAGGACCAGGCTACTTCACGATGAAAAACAAAGCCATCAAAGCGATTAAAAGTGCATTTGATGAACAAGATATTACAATTCCTTTTCCAATTCGGACATTGGACTTTGGCATTAAGGGAGGACAAAAACTCTCCCAAATGGAATTGAATACGAAGGGAGTA
>JAWOHJ010000004.1:0-2735 GCA_046485225.1 Lutibacter sp.
ATGAACCACTTTATGGAAATCGCAAAAATGCGGGCGGCAAGAATGCTTTGGGCAAAAATTATCAAACAATTCAATCCGCAAAATCCGAAATCAATGGCATTGCGAACGCACAGCCAAACATCGGGATGGAGTTTAAGCGAGCAGGATCCTTTCAACAACGTTGCCAGAACTTGTGTTGAAGCAATGGCTGCAGGTTTGGGCGGAACGCAATCTTTACACACAAATGCGCTGGATGAAGCCATTGCGTTGCCAACAGATTTCTCTGCAAGAATTGCACGGAATACGCAAATTTATATTCAGGAAGAAACCCAAATCACCAAAGCGGTGGATCCTTGGGCAGGTTCTTATTACGTGGAATACCTTACCCAGGAAATTGCCAAAAAAGCCTGGAAATTAATTGAAGAAGTGGAAGAACTTGGCGGTATGGCAAAAGCCATTGAAACCGGTGTGCCTAAAATGCGCATTGAAGAAGCTTCTGCAAGAAAACAAGCACGATTGGATTCCGGACAAGATATTTTGGTAGGTGTGAATAAATTTCAAACCAAAGAAAAATCGAATATCGAGATTTTAGACATTGACAATACTGTGGTAAGAGATTCACAACTTGCACGATTGAAAAAATTAAAAGCAAACCGAAATCAGAAGTTGGTTGATGCAAACATTGCAGCCTTATCACATTGTGCAGAAACCGGCGAAGGAAACTTGCTGGAACTTGCTGTGGAAGCTGCTGAAAATTTCGCCACTTTAGGTGAAATCTCCGATGCGCTGGAAGTACATTTTGGCCGTCATAAAGCAGCCACCAATTTAATTAGCGGCGTTTACAGCAAAGAAATAGACAAGGACAGCACTTTTGCAAAAGCGCAAAAACTGGCTGATAAATTTACGGAAATTGAAGGCCGCCGTCCTCGCGTGATGATTGCGAAAATGGGACAGGACGGACATGACAGGGGCGCTAAAGTAGTTGCTTCCAGTTTTGCCGATTTGGGTTTTGATGTGGATATGGGTTCTTTGTTCCAAACACCGGAAGAAGTTGCCAAGCAAGCGGTTGAGAATGATGTTCACTTTGTGGGCGCTTCAAGTCTGGCGGCCGGACATAAAACATTGATTCCGCAATTGATTGAAGAATTGGCTAAATTGGGAAGACCCGATATTATGGTGTTTGCAGGTGGCGTAATTCCGGCAAAAGATTATGATTATTTATTGGAAAGAAAAGTGGTCGCTATTTTTGGTCCGGGTACCGTAATTTCTCAATCTGCCATCACCATTATGCAGAAATATTTGGAAAAGGTATAAAAGATAATTATTTGAAAGCGAAAAACCCTGCACAGTGAAAACTGCGCAGGGTTTTTTATTTTTTAATTAATCCTGTTGCTATAAAACCAGTTCCCGTGAATAACACTATTTTTGCGGTTCAAAATAACATATGGATTTTTCAAAAGTAAAATTGGTAGTTGCAGACATGGATGGTACTTTACTAAACTCTAAAAGTGAAGTCAGCGAGCAGTTTTTTAAACTGTTTGACCAATTAAATAAGCACCATGTTAAATTTATTGCAGCAAGCGGACGTCAGTATTTCAGTATTGTCGACAGGTTTGAAAGCATTAAAAATGACATCACCATTGTTGCTGAAAATGGTGCATTTGCCATGCACGGAGACAAAGAGTTATTTACGATAGCATTGCCTTTGGAACACATCGCAAAAAGCATCCATATTTTACGAAAAATTTCCAATGTTTATATTGTTTTATGCGGGAAAAAAAGCGCTTACATTGAAACTAAAGATTCAGCATTTATTTCAATGTTTAAAAATTACTATTCTGAATATGCCATCGTAGACGATTTAACCAAGGTTAAAGATGATACTTTTTTTAAAATTGCAGCTTTTCATTTTGAATGTTCCGAAACACATATTTATCCGGCAGTTGCGCACCTTGGAAAGGAAATGCAGGTGATCGTATCCGGAGAGAATTGGTTAGATATTTCACACACCAATGCCAATAAAGGTTACGCGTTAAATATTCTTCAGCATGATTTAAATATTTCAAAAGAAGAAACCATGGTGTTTGGAGATTATAATAACGACCTAAAAATGTTGGCACTTGCCTATTATTCCTACGCTATGGAAAATGCGCATTCAAATGTAAAAAAACTCGCCAAATTTCAAACAAAAAGTAATGACAACTATGGGGTTGAATTTATACTCGAGCAAGTAATTCATTCAAAAAATTTAATTTCTAAAAGGACTTTTTAAAGGCCTCGATGATTTTTTGTGCCGCTTTTACCGGGGAAATTTTTGCGGAAATTATCTCCTTTTCCAACATTGATAACTGACTTGCAATGTCCTTTGATCCGTAAAACAAGCGTTTCAATTCTTCATTGATGTTGTTATACATCCATTGCACCTGCTGAAGATTTCTGTTCTGATGAAAATAACCATTTTCCAAAACCAATTTTTTGTAAGCCGTAATTTCTTCCCAAACTTTATCGATTCCTATATTTTTTATTGCTGAAGCCGTACTCACCACAGGCGTCCAACCCGATTCCGATTGCGGGAAAATATGCAGGGCATTTTGATACTGTGAACGTGCGATCTGGCTTTTTCGAATGTTATCACCATCTGCTTTATTGATGACCACCATATCGGCCATTTCCATAATGCCTTTTTTGATGCCCTGCAGTTCATCGCCTGCGCCGGCCAACATCAAGAGCAAGAAGAAATCCGTCATTCCGTGTAC
>JAWOHJ010000024.1:0-7538 GCA_046485225.1 Lutibacter sp.
GATCCTTTTTGTTCCACGTGCGTTCCTAAAATTTCGCGCAAAGCATGATGGAAGAAATGGGTTGCGGAATGGTTGCAGGCAGTTCTAAAACGTTGTTTTTCATCGACAGCCACTTTAAAAATTTGGGTTGGATCTTTAGGCAAGCTTTTTGCGAAATGAATGATTAAATTATTTTCCTTTTTGGTGTCAACAATATAAATAACATTTCCGTCGTGCTCTTTAATATATCCTTTGTCTCCCACTTGTCCGCCACCTTCCGGATAAAAAGGCGTCATATTAAACACCAATTGGTACAAATCACCTTCTTTTTTGGACGAAACTTTTCTGTATTGGGTTATATTAACATTGGCTTCCAACGTATCATAACCTATAAATTCTTTTTCAGCATCATCCAGTAAAATCACCCAATCATCAGTTTCCACCACTGCAGCTGCTCTTGAACGTGTTTTTTGTTTTTCAAGTTCTACTTTAAATTCATCTTCATCTAAGGTCATTCCTTTTTCAGAAAGAATTAAAGCGGTTAAATCTATAGGAAAACCAAAAGTATCAAAAAGTTCAAAGGCTTTTTTACCTGAAACTTCTTTTCCTTTGGTATTTTTAATAATACCGTCCAACAAAACCAAACCTTGATCCAAAGTTCTTAAAAACGAATTTTCTTCTTCTTTAATGACGTTTGTCACCAATTGTTTTTGGGTTTTCAGTTCTGGGAAATAGTCGCCCATTTGCTGACTTAAAGTACCTGCCAATTTGTAAATAAAAGGCTCTTTGGTATTTAAAAAGGTAAATCCGTAACGGATGGCACGTCGCAAAATTCTTCGAATCACATAACCCGCTCCTGTGTTAGAAGGTAATTGTCCGTCGGCAATCGCAAAAGCAACTGCACGAACGTGATCGGCAATGACGCGAATGGCGATGTCAGTTTCTTCATTTTTGCCATATTCGCTGTTGGTAATGGCTTCAATTTCTCTGATTAATGGCGTAAAAACATCGGTATCGTAATTGGATTGTTTATGCTGAAGCACCATGCACAAACGTTCAAAACCCATTCCGGTATCCACGTGTTTTGCAGGCAATTTTTCCAGAGAACCATCAGCTTTTCTATTGAATTCCATAAAAACCAGATTCCAAATTTCCACCACTTGCGGATGGTCATTGTTCACCAAACTTCTGCCAGAAACTTTTGCTTTTTCTTCTGCAGATCTAATATCTACATGAATTTCAGAACAAGGTCCGCACGGACCCTGTGCGCCCATTTCCCAAAAGTTGTCTTTTTTATTACCGTTTATAATTCGATCTTCTGAAACGTATTTTTTCCACAAATCGTAAGCTTCCTGGTCGTATTCCAATCCATCGTCATCTGAACCTTCAAAAACAGTGACATACAAACAATCTTTGTCAATTTTATAGACCTCAACCAGCAATTCCCAAGCCCAGTCAATGGCTTCTTTTTTAAAATAATCGCCAAAACTCCAGTTTCCCAACATTTCAAACATCGTGTGGTGGTAAGTGTCTTTCCCTACTTCTTCTAAATCGTTATGTTTTCCAGAAACCCTTAAACATTTTTGAGTATCTGCAATACGTTTTTCCACAGCGGTTTTTTGTCCTAAAAAATATTCTTTAAATGGAACCATGCCGGCATTGGTAAACATAAGCGTAGGATCATTTTTCAACACCATTGGAGATGAGGGCACGATAGCGTGTTTTTTTGAAGCAAAAAAATCTAAAAATTGTTGACGTACAAGTTGTGATTTCATATATTTTTTTAATGTTCTTTTATAAAGGCCGTAATCTTATTTTAAGAAGTCTTAATTGTTGCAGACCGCTTTATTATTGATGTTTTCAAAAATTTTAAGGCCAAATCCTCTGTTAATTATATGCTAAAAATTAGCGGGTTTGCCGATTGTGTAAAACATTTTGTAAATTTGTGGTTTACGCTTCAAAATATGATCTAATATTTTGTTGTTTTAAGATGCAAAAATAATATAATTTTTATACAATGGCGAAGGTAAAATATTATTACGATCCAGAATCATTATCCTATCAAAAGATACGTCCAAAAAAAGGGGAAAATTTAAAAAAGTTTATGTTAACGTTGGCTAGCGCCAGCGTTTTTATGATATTAGGGTTTGTTGTTTTTACCAATATTTTTGAATCTCCTAAAGAAAAAGAATTAAAACGCCAGTTAGAGTTTGTAAAATTAAATGAAGAATTACACGCCAAAAAAATCATACAATTATCAGAAGTTTTAACGGATATCCAAGAAAGAGACAACAACATTTACCGATTGTATTTTGAAGTAAACCCAATTCCCGATGAACAGCGAAAGGCTGGTTTTGGCGGTGTAAATCGTTATAAAGCGTTGGAAGGTTTCGACAATTCTGATATGATTATTGATGTGACCAAAAACATGGATATTTTGGCAAAACAACTGTATGTGCAGTCTAAATCGTTAGATGAAATTGTAAAATTGGCGGCAAATAAAGAAAAATTATTGGCGGCAATTCCGGCCATCCAACCTGTTGAAAGTCAAGACTTAACCCGTATGGCTTCTGGCTATGGATGGCGATCTGATCCTTTTACCAAAGCAAGAAAAAAACATTTGGGAATGGACTTTTCTGCGCCAGTAGGAACCCCGGTTTATGCTTCGGGTGATGGTTATGTGGAACGGGCCGACCAAAATTCTGCAGGTTACGGAAAACATATCAGAATAGAGCACGGCTTTGGATACATTTCACTTTATGCACATTTAAGCAATTATAATGTTAGAAAAGGGCAAAAAGTAAAAAGAGGCGATTTAATTGGTTTTGTAGGCAATACGGGGCGTTCCCAAGGTCCGCATTTGCATTATGAAATTTATAAAAACGGAACAGCGATCAATCCTATTAACTTCTATTACGGAAACTTGTCGCCGGAAGAATTTGAAGCCATGCAAAAAGCAGCACAAATTGAAGGACAATCTCTTGACTAATGCATATAGATTTACCTGAAAAACGATATTACAAAATTGGCGAAGTCGCCACTGCATTTGGCGTTAACACGTCACACATTCGTTTTTGGGAAAATGAATTCGACATTTTAAAACCCAAAAAAAATAAAAAGGGAAATCGCCTGTTTACCCAGGAAGACATCAAAAACTTGAAGTTAATTTACCATTTGGTAAAGGAAAAAGGTTTTACCCTGGAAGGCGCAAAAAACAAAATGAAAGAACATCCCAAAGCGGTAAAAAACAACCAGGAAATCATCACGCGACTGGAAGCCATCAAACAAGAACTGATTAAAATTAAAAGCCAAATTGATTAATTGCAATAAAAATACATTTTTGGGCTTGCCGGCCATTTCGGCGGGCGTTCCCGCCGAAATGGCGGTCGGGCTTTTTGTTCCAAACTTTTTTCGCTAAAAAAGCTCAAAAGGTTTTACACTTCAATCCCTAACGCAAATTGAATAAATAATTAAAATTGCATCTTTAAAAATTATCAATAAACTGTAACAAAATTGCTTTTTAAAGAACTAATCAAACAAAATTATAAACAATTAAAAATCGTAAAAAATGAAAAAGTGGTTAATACCTGTAATTATTGTAGCAGTATTGGCTTTCGCCGGTTATAGCTGGGTAAAAGGATTTTACAACACAGCAATTCAGCTGAATGAAAATGTTTCAGAAAGTTGGGGAAATGTGCAAACAGCCTACCAACGCAGAAGCGACTTGATTGGAAATTTGGTAAACACTGTAAAAGGCGCTGCCGATTTTGAAAGAGAAACGCTTACATCAGTAATCGAAGCGCGTGCAAAAGCAACATCTGTACAAATTGATCCAACAAACATTACGCCAGAGCAATTGGCGCAATTTAACCAGGTTCAGGGCGGTTTAAGCGGTGCTTTAAAAAGCTTGTTGGTAACGGTTGAACGTTATCCCGATTTAAAGGCAAACCAAAATTTCCTGAAATTACAGGATGAATTGGCGAGTACGGAAAATCAGATTTTAACTGCTCGCACACGTTTTAACGAAGCAACCAAGCCATTTAACAATCACGTTAAAAGATTTCCAAATTCAATTTTGGCCGGAATGTTTAATTTTGACGGCAAACCATATTTTGATGCTGAAGCTGGTGCTGAAAACGCGCCAGAAGTACAATTTGATTTTGGTAAAAAAGAATAATGTCAAACATTGAAGAATTTTTAACCGTCGCGCAAGAGCAAGCCATTATAAAAGCGATTGAAGTGGCAGAAAAAAACACTTCAGGAGAAATTCGTGTCCATTTAGAAAAAATTACAGATTTACCTCCATTGGAAAGAGCTTTGGAGGTTTTTCATTTGTTGGAAATGGACAAAACCGATTTAAGAAACGGGGTGTTGATTTATGTGGCCATCGAAAGCAAAAAATTTGCCATTTTAGGCGATGAAGGAATCCATGCAAAAGTGACCGAAAATTTTTGGGCTGCAGAAAAAGAATTGATGCTTTCTTATTTTAAAAAAGAAGAATTTTCAAAAGGAATTGAACTTGCCATACTCGAGGTTGGGAAAAAACTAAAAGAATTTTTCCCTTATCATTCAAGTGATACTGACGAATTATCTAATGAAGTTTCAAGAGGATAAAACCAATGATGTACAAATCAATAAAAAAATATATTGCATTTTTTATAACCATTTTGCTGGCGCAAGTTGCTTTTTCGCAATTCACCATTCCCGTAAAGCCAACAATGCAAACCAGTGTTTATGATTATGCAAATCTATTAACCAGCGAACAAAAATCGGCCCTCGAAAGCAAATTAATTCAATATTCCGATTCCACTTCTACGCAAATAGTCGTGGTAACCGTTGAAACCATCAACGGAGAAGACATTGGAATATTAGCTCCAAAATGGGCGCATGAATGGGGAATTGGCCAGGCCAAAGAGGACAATGGCGTTTTAATGTTGATGGCCAATAAAGAGCGTAAAATTTGGATTGCGCCCGGTTATGGCGTAGAACATAAATTAACGGCCGGAATTACCGGTGAATTGGTAAGAAACATCATCATTCCCGAATTTAAAAAAGGCGATTTTTATGCCGGTTTGGATAAAGGAAGCGATGCCATTTTTGAGATTTTAAAAGGCACCTACAAAAGCAAGAAAACGCCAAAAAGCGAAAGTGGCGGCGTTCCAACTTTTGTCATTATTATAGTTATCTTTTTCATCTTAATGGTCATTTTTAATAAAAAAGATAAAGGAAGCGGAAATGATAAAGGCAAAGGCTTCAGAAACAATTCAACCGGAATGGATATTTTAACGGCCATACTTTTAAGCAGTGCCGGCAGAGGTGGTTTTGGAGGCGGCAGTTTTGGAGGCGGCTCTAGCGGTGGCGGAGGCGGCTTCGGCGGTGGTTTTGGAGGCGGTGGATTTAGTGGCGGTGGCGCAGGCGGCGGCTGGTAAATTTTGTTATTTAATATTTTATTTTTTTAATTTTTGATGAACGCATACGTAGAATTTGTAATTGCATACCCAATTTATAGCGCCATGATACAATTTGCCATATTGGGCACTTTGGGCGATCTTCTCTCCAAATGGATGCAACAAGGCAAAGTGTTTTTGCCTTATAAATTACCGATTATTTTATTAAAAATGCTGGAATGGGCAATTATTGCCGTAACCGTTAAATACGCATTCGTTGGCTATCAGGGATTTTTAAACAATTTGGTTGAACATCATTTAATACCTGAAATGGGATTGTTTGGAAGCGCATTTGCGCTGTCCGTTTTTATGAATTTGCAATTCGGTTTGTTTCTGGTAATTTTTCATCGTTTTCTGGATAATTTGATTGCCAAACAAAACAACTGGAAAAATATTGACAAAGGAATGCTTTCCTTAATCTGGTTTTGGATTCCTGCCCATACGATTACGTTTATGTTAGACAAGCCTTATCAAATTGGCTTGGCCGCAATTTGGTCGCTTGTTTTAGGTTTTATTTTGGGTTATTACAACCGGGAAAGTAAATAGTTTTGTTTTTTCTCCTATATTTTTCATTATTTTTGACAAGCAACCATCAAATAAATAATGAGTATAGATAAAAGTTTACTGGCTTTAGAAAATGCAATTCCATTTTATGGGCAAAAGCAAAAAAGCGTGTCTGCCAAAAATGTGGCCTGGCATTTAGACCATTCGTTAAAAGTAATTAACAGTGTTTGTGATGCCTTAAAGACATCAAATCCTGAAAATTACAAGAGCACCTTCAGTTTTATAAAATTTTATATTTTTTTAAGGGGAAGCATTCCAAGAGGCAAAGCAAAAGCGCCAAAATCTGTTGTTTCAAATGATGAAATTTTAAAATCGGTTATTGAATCGCAATTAGCAATGGCAAAAATCAATATACAGGAAATTAAAAATTTACCTGCACACAGCCATTTTCAACATCCATATTTTGGTAAATTATCATTAAAGGAGAGTCATCGTTTTTTGGCAATTCACACCAATCATCATTTGGCCATTGTGAATGACATACTTAAAAAGTAAAATTACTTCCAAACTTCTTTCTTCTTTCTTTCAAACTAAAAAAGCGTCTTGCAGTCAATATTTGTATGCAATTTAAACTTCCGTATCAGAGTCTTTAATTTTTACAGTATTAATTCCCCCTTTGGGGGTTAGGGGGCTTTTACTTCTGCCTAAAATAAACAACGATAGGAACACCTCTAAAGTTAAATATTTCACGCATTTTGTTTTCAACAAAACGCTTATAAGGATCTTTTACATATTGCGGTAAATTTGCAAAAAACACAAACTGAGGTGTTGGTGTAGGCAATTGCGTACAAAATTTCACTTTAATATATTTTCCTTTATTTGCAGGTGGCGGACTTGATTTTAGAATATCCAGCATCACCTCGTTAAGTTTGCTGGTAGGAATACGTTTTTTTCTATTTTCAAAAACTTCAACAGCAGTTTCAATGGCTTTAAAAACCCGTTGTTTTGTTAAAGCGCTTATAAAAATGATTGGCACATCAGTAAATGGCGCAATTTCTTGTCGTATTTTGGCTTCATAATCTTTCATGGTATTGGTTTCTTTTTCCATCAAATCCCATTTGTTCACTAAGATTACAATGCCTTTTCTGTTTTTTTCTGCCAGCCAAAAGATGTTTTCATCCTGACCTTCAAATTCGCGGGTGGCATCAACCACCAAAATGGCAACATCACATTCTTCAATGGCTTTTACGGCGCGCATCACCGAATAAAACTCTAAATCTTCTTTAACTTTCGATTTTTTTCTGATTCCGGCGGTATCCACCAAATTAAATTCAAAACCAAAACGATTGTATTTTGTGTCAACCGTATCACGCGTAGTTCCTGCAATATCGGTTACAATATTTCTTTCTTCACCAATCAATGCATTGATAAAAGATGATTTTCCTGCATTTGGTCTTCCAACAACAGCAAATCTCGGCAATTCATGTTCCTCTACAACATCTTCTTCCATATCGGCAACCACGGCGTCCAAAAGTTCACCGGTACCGCTTCCGTTAATTGAGGAAAGCGTGTAATATTCACCCAAACCAAGGTTGTAGAATTCCACAG
>JAWOHJ010000132.1:0-4005 GCA_046485225.1 Lutibacter sp.
CCAAAAGTGGATTCTGGCGTTATTCGACTCACCAGAAAAGAAAATTTCACCTTGCCCGTTAACGAAAAACTATTCTATACCGTTGTCAAAACTGCGTTTAACCAGCGCAGAAAAACCATGCGCAACAGTTTAAAAACACTCAATTTATCCGATAATCTAAGAGAAGACCCTATCTTTGCCAAACGTCCGGAACAATTATCTGTGCAAGAATTTATAAGTCTTACTGCTAAAATAGAAAATGATGTCATTTGAAATAACGAAAGATTACATCGAAGAAATTCAGGAATTAATTGCTGACGGCAACAATGAGTCGATTTTAAAGCTTTTGGCAGAGGTTCATTATGCCGATATTGCTGAGATTATTGAAGACTTAACCATTGAGGAAGGCATCTATTTGATAAAATTACTCGATAGCGACGTAACTTCAGATGTCATTACCGAATTGGATGAAGATACCCGTGAAAAAATCTTGGGCGGACTTTCATCCAAAGAAATTGCAGAAGAAATTTCGGAATTGGACACCGATGATGCTGCCGATATCATTTCTGAACTTACCGATAAACAACAAGAAGAGGTAATTTCCCACATTGAAGATGAAGATCACGCCAATGATATTCGGGACCTTTTGCGTTACGATGAAAATTCTGCAGGTGGTTTAATGGCAAAAGAGTTGATCAAAGTCAACGAAAATTGGAATGTGCTTACCTGCGTTAAAGAAATGCGTGCCCAGGCTGAAGAAGTATCGCGCGTACATTCCATCTATGTGGTTGATGACCATGACATTTTAAAAGGCCGATTGTCTTTAAAAGATTTATTGACAACCTCAACAAGAACCGCCATCAAAGACATTTTTATCAAAAAAGTGGATTTTGTGCAAGTTGACGATAAAGCCGAAGATGTGGCAAGAATTATGCAAAAATACGATTTAGAAGCCATTCCGGTGGTGGATAAAGCTGGCCGTTTGGTGGGAAGAATCACCATTGATGATATTGTTGACGTTATTAAAGATGAAGCGGAAAAAGATTACCAAATGGCTGCAGGGATTTCACAGGATGTGGAAGCTGATGATACCATTTGGGAATTGACAAAAGCGCGTTTGCCCTGGCTAATTTTAGCGCTTTTTGGCGGATTTGTAAGTGTTTCCATTTTGGGCGGATTTGCAACAGCTATGGAAAAATACAAAGAATTGTTCTTTTTTACGCCTTTAATTGCCGCAATGGCCGGAAATGTAGGTGTACAATCTTCCGCAATTATACTCCAAGGTCTGGCAAACGACAGCTTAAGAGGTTCTTGGTGGAAAAGGCTGATCAAAGAAGTTTCATTAAGCTTGTTAAACGGGTTGGTGCTTGCGGCTCTTTTAATGACAGCCGGCATGTTTTTCCTCGGATTCGACATCAAAGTTGGACTTACCGTTGCCATTTCGTTGGTTTCTGTAATCATAATCGCCTCCATCATCGGCACTTTTGTACCCATTATTTTGGACAAAAGAGGCATCGATCCGGCATTGGCAACCGGACCTTTTATCACCACAAGCAACGATATTTTTGGAATCTTAATTTATTTTCTGATTGCAAAAGTGATTTTAGGATTTTAATTTATTTGGGCATTCCCCGCCAGCTGGCGGGTCAGGCTTTTCGCACTCGCTTCCCGAATCCCGATAATTATCGGGATCGGGAGAGCTCAAACAATCGCTTCAATCCTTAATGCAAATCGATGTACGATTTACGATTTTAGATTTACGATTTTGAAAATTGCGCACTCTGCAAAATATTAAAACCTAAATTTCTTAAACAAATCCCAAAGCACAACACCCACACTTACAGAAATGTTCAGCGAATGTTTGGTGCCAAATTGCGGAATTTCAATGCAATAATCGGATGCTGAAACCACTTTTTGCTGCACGCCTTTTACCTCATTTCCAAAAACCACCGCATATTTCTGGTTTGGCTCAATCGCAAAATCTTGCAGCATCGTGCTGTTTTCAGCTTGTTCAATGGCCAATATTTTAATTTTTGAAGACTTTAATTTTTCAATCAAAGCAAGTGTGTCTTCTACATATTCCCAATCCACAGATTCGGTGGCGCCCAAGGCGGTTTTATGAATGTCCTTATGCGGTGGTATTGCAGTGATGCCGCACAAATAAATTTTCTCAATTAAAAAAGCGTCGCTTGTCCTAAAAACCGATCCAATATTGTTCAAGCTTCTGATATTGTCAAGAATTACAATCAACGGAATTTTTTCAGTTTGCTTAAACGCTTCAACATCCAATCGTTCCAATTCACTATTTTTTAGTTTTCTCATTCTTATTGTTTAATCGTTTATTTGTTTAACTGTTAAATCGTTCAACTGCCAACTGAAACTGAAAATTGCAACAAATTTATTAGTCTCTTCTCTCTACTCTCTTCTCTCTATTCTTTAATTGACCAATTGTTTTCAATCTTTTAATTTTTCAATCTTTCAATTAAAATGTAACTTCGCAAAACTAACGTAAATTCTTAAAAAATTGGCGCCAAAAATCGAGAAAGTATCTCCCTTAATGAAACAATACAATGCCATCAAGACCAAATATCCTGATGCGATGTTGTTATTTAGGGTGGGCGATTTTTACGAAACCTTTGGTGAAGACGCCAAAAAAGCATCCCGCGTTTTGGGAATCGTCTTAACAAAACGCGGTGCGGGCAGCGAATCCGAAACCGCTTTGGCCGGATTTCCGCATCACTCTTTGAATACCTATCTTCCAAAATTGGTAAAAGCAGGAATGCGCGTGGCAATTTGCGACCAGCTGGAAGATCCGAAAATGACGAAAACCATCGTAAAACGTGGCGTTACCGAATTGATAACGCCGGGTGTTTCCTTAAACGACGAAGTTTTACAGTCAAAAACCAATAACTTTTTGGCGGCGGTGCATTTTGGAAAACGATTGCTGGGCATTTCCTTTTTGGATGTATCCACCGGTGAATTTTTAACCGCACAGGGAAATGTTGAATACATCGACAAACTGCTTCAAAATTTCAGTCCAAGTGAAGTTTTGGTACAAAAACAGCACAAAACCAAGTTTAACGAATTGTTTGGCGACCGGTTTTATAATTTTTATTTAGAAGACTGGATTTTTAAGTCTGAATACCCCAACGAAGCATTAACCAACCACTTTAAAGTGAAAACCCTCAAAGGTTTTGGGATTGAAGAATTGGAAGAAGGCATCATCGCTTCGGCCGTGGTGCTGTATTATCTTTCAGAAACGCAACACAATAAATTAGAACATATTGGGGTCATCAATCGGATTTCCGAAGAGAATTATGTTTGGATGGACCGATTTACCATCCGCAATTTAGAGTTGTATCATTCCAATTCTCCAAATGCCGTGACGCTTTTGGATGTGATCGACAAAACCATTTCACCAATGGGCGGCAGGTTGTTGAAACGCTGGCTGGCGCTTCCCCTAAAAGATTTGAATCGCATTAAAAGACGCCACGATATTGTAAAATATTTTATAGACAACGACGATTTTTTTGAGTTGACCACCTATCAAATCAAGCAAATCAGCGATATTGAACGGTTGGTTTCAAAAGTGGCAGTGGGAAAAGTGAATCCGCGTGAAGTTGTGGCACTTAAAAATTCTCTGAACGCCATCATTCCTATAAAAGAAGCTGCCGAAAAAAGCAACAACGAAGCACTAAAAATAATTGGCGAGCAACTGCAAAGTTGCACCACCATTCGCGAAAAAATTACCAAAACATTAAATGAAGAAGCGCCGGTAAACATTTCAAAAGGAAATGCCATTGCCAGCGGCGTTTCTGCAGAACTGGATGAACTGCGCGCCATTTCAACATTGGGAAAAGGCTAAGGTTCCGGCAACTGGGCGTTGCCCGGGCCGAAATAGCCGCCTTTGCCGCTGAGCAGCAGGTCTTCCTTCGAATAGGACGACTTGGGGGTATGGAAATCGTGCGGACCGGGCATCGCTCTATCCTGTGAAAGCCGCTGAAACAGGCGCCTTCCCACCGCCTG
>JAWOHJ010000084.1:0-9163 GCA_046485225.1 Lutibacter sp.
TCTAAAAATTCGGCACTCACCTGAACCGGTAAAACCCCAATATTTAAACAATTTCCCCTAAAAATATCGGCAAAAAAGCTTGAAACCACGCATCTGAATCCGTAATCATAAATTGCCCAAACGGCGTGTTCCCTTGAAGAGCCCGAACCGAAATTTTTTCCGCCCACTAATATTTTTCCTTTATAAACGGGATTGTTCAACACAAAATCCGCTTTTGGCGTATTGTCTGGATTGTATCTCCAATCCCTAAAAAGATTGTCGCCAAAACCTACACGCTCCGTCGCCTTTAAAAAACGCGCTGGAATAATTTGGTCCGTATCCACATTTTCAACTGGTAAAGGCACTGCGGTGCTTTTTAATATTTCAAATTTATCGTAAGCCATTGTTTTTTTGTTGTAAGTTGTGAGTTATCTGTTATTGCCCTTCGACCCGATAGCTATCGGGTGCGATCGGGGTTACGGTTATTGGTAAAAATTAACAAATTTTATAATTGTTAACTATTAATTAACAAAGTTCTCGGATCAGTTAAAACGCCGGTAACTGCTGTTGCTGCTGCCACAAGCGGACTTGCCAACAGGGTTCTTGAACCGGGACCTTGCCGTCCTTCAAAATTTCTGTTTGAAGTGCTTACTGCCACTTTTCCGGCAGGAACTTTATCGTCGTTCATGGCCAAACAGGCAGAACAGCCAGGCTCGCGCAATTCAAATCCGGCTGCGGTGATAATATCCAGCAATCCTTCTTCTTTTATTTTCGCTTCCACATCATGTGATCCGGGAACCAGCCAAGCGGTAATATTATCCGCTTTTTTTCTTCCTTTCACAATAGATGCAAACGCCCTAAAATCTTCAATTCGTCCGTTGGTGCAACTTCCCAGAAACACAAAATCCACTTTTTTTCCGATCATTCTGTCCCCTTCATGAAACCCCATATATTCCAAGGATTTCCTGTACGAAGCAACGCCACCGTCAACCGATTCCGCTTTTGGAATATAGCTTGAAATGCTTGTTCCCATTCCCGGATTTGTTCCGTAAGTAATCATCGGTTCAATATCGCTGGCCAAAAAATTAATTTCCTCATCAAAAATGGCATCTTCATCGCTTTTTAACGTTTTCCAATAATCCATTGCTTTGTGCCATGCAGCACCTTTTGGCGTAAACAATCTTCCTTCCACATAACTGAAAGTTTTTTCATCGGGAGCAATAATTCCGCCGCGCGCACCCATTTCAATGCTTAAATTGCACACGGTCATTCGGCCTTCCATACTCATATTTTTAAACACATCGCCTGCATATTCCACAAAATAACCTGTGGCGCCCGATGCTGAAAGTTTAGAAATCAGGAACAAAGCCACATCTTTTGGCGTAACTCCAAAACCAAGTTTTCCGTTTACATTGATCCGCATTTTTTTCGGCTTTGGCTGCATAATGCATTGTGAAGACAGCACCATTTCAACTTCCGAAGTTCCAATACCAAAAGCAACTGCCCCAAAAGCGCCGTGGGTTGAAGTATGAGAATCTCCGCAAACAATGGTTGCGCCCGGAAGCGTAATTCCGTTTTCCGGTCCAACCACATGGACAATTCCGTTTTTTTGATGGCCCAATCCCCAATGGGTAATTCCCCATTCGGCCGAATTTTCTTCCAAAGCTTTTAGCTGATTTGCGGATAACGGATCTTCAACCGGCAAATGTTGGTTGATGGTTGGCGTATTATGATCGGCGGTTGCGAAGGTTCTGTTAGGATACAACACCTTGTTTTTTCTGCTCTTTAATCCTAAAAATGCGACCGGACTCGTCACTTCATGAATCAAATGGCGGTCGATAAACAACACATCCGGCCCGTCGTTAATTTTTCGAATCACGTGTGAATCCCAAACTTTATCAAATAATGTAGTACTCATTTTAACTGTTTTTTTTGTCAATTTCCTATTTGCGATCAAATTAAACTTTTATGGTCGCAAGAACGGGTGCAAATTTATAAAAAAGAACAAAAATGTCAATTTGAATATTTTCGAACTACGATACCCAAACTGTTTTTTAGACACCTTTAAGAATGGTTTTACTGATTTTTGATTTTACAGAAATGTTTTGTTTCAATTTCATTTTTTTTGACGACTATTTACATTGTGATTGACAACGTTTTTTATAATTGTATATTTAATAAATTTTGAAATTAAATAAACCAATTTTTTAGACATCATTCAATTATAAATCGATTCTTACAAATTATTCATAGCATTTATTTCTATTTTGATTTTTGACAACAAACTCTATTCTAAATTAATTTGGTAAAAATCACGACATATTTTCTAAATGTTATTCGTTTTTAAGAATAAATTACTACGACATCCAAAAAACTTAATGTACATTTATCTGAAGATTTTATTGCAATTATTGCTAAAATGAATCGAAATTCAATCAGATTTTTCCAAACCATGTTTCAATTTTTAGTCAGTTTTCTGATTTAAATCAAACGTGTTTCTATTGTTTTCGATTGGTGAAATCCGTATCTTTAAGGTGATTTTAACTAAAACGTCATGAAACTAATTTTTGAATTTTTTATTTTCATGCTTTTTATTTCCTGCGAAGAAAAAGTGCAGCCGCCAAAAATTGTTCAACTTCCAAAAATTGAAATTACGGAAGCCGGTAAAATTATCCCCATCGATACATCCAGAATTGCCAAAATTAAAGATTCGAGCGTTATTGCCTTTTATCGAACTAACCAAAACAACACTTTTTGGTTGACCGATTCCAATCGGAAAAATATCACAACCCTATTCAACAATTTAGAACAAGACGGATTGTTTCCGAAGGATTTCGACCTAAAAAAAATAGAAAATTCAGAAGAAAACTTTGATCATTTGACAGATTCAAAATTGGTGGATTACGATATTTTACTCACGGAAAATTTAAACCGTTATGTTCAAATAGTATCAAAAGGAAGTTTAAATCCGAAGAAACTTTACAGCAATTGGGAGTTAAAAGAAAACAACATCAACTTAAAAACATTGCTGCTTAATTTTCAGAAAAAAGATTCTTTTGGCTATGCATTAAATGCGGCATCCCCAAATCATATTGTTTACAAACGGCTAAAAACAGCTCTTAAAATTATAAACACCTTGCCAAAATATGATTTTAAAAATACTGAAATTAAAAATAAAATAGCATTACACGATACTAACGACGCCATTGTTGAAGTTAAGAAAAAATTAATCTATTGGAAAGATTTAAAACCGTTAGACAGCATTACGGCTATTTTTGATGAAGCTGCGGAATTGGCCGTCAAGAAGTTTCAAATGCGCCACGGACTTGGAGTAGACGGCGTAATTGGAGGCGGAACAATAGGAGCGTTAAACTTTACCAAAGAACAACGAAAAAGGCAAATTATTGCGAATATGGAGCGATGGCGCTGGTTTCCAAGAGAATTTGAGCGCGAACATTTAATTATCAATATTCCAGATTATTCTCTGCGCGTTGTTAAAAATGTTGATACTACAAGGATTCACAAGGTAATTATTGGCAGGCCATCAAGAAAAACGCCCGTTTTATCTTCCAAACTAACGCATTTAATATTCAATCCGACATGGACAGTTCCTCCAACCATTTTAAGAAATGATATTGTACCTGCTGCACTAAAAAATCGAAATTATTTCAAAAGTAAAAATATTACTATTTATGATTCGAACAATCGGATTGTAAGTCCTTGGCAGTGGAACGCCAGCAGATCAAGAAGTTACAGATATGTCCAAAGTCCGGGCGAAGAAAATTCGCTTGGATTGGTGAAATTTATGTTTCCTAACCGATTTACAATATACCTTCACGACACCAATACCAGAGGTTTTTTTGAAAAGGATATACGTGCATTAAGTTCGGGCTGTATCCGCGTGGAAAATCCGTTTGAACTTACAGAATATTTGTTGGATAATCCTGAAAAATGGAGTTTGGAAAAAATTGATGAAGCCATTAATACCGGCAAAACATCACAAGTGCAAATCAACAAAGAAGTGTACATTCATATTTTGTACTGGACTGCCTGGAGTGAAAATGGCATCTTGCAATTTAGAGATGATCTTTACGATTTGGATATGGATTTGTATAAGAAGCTGGATTAAGAAAATGGTTTATTGTTAAGTGAGAAGAGACTACTCGCAACAACTTTCCGTTATAAGAACTTAATAGAATTTGCAAAAAAATTTATTATTCTCCCAGAATAAGCTCCAACGGTTTGAATTATTAATCAATTAACATTTGTATTTTGCAAAACATTTTGTCGGATAACGATAAAAAAAAAGCATAAATTATTGAAATTTTAAGGCTCCTTGTACACTAATAACTGTAGAAAATTTTAGTTAGAATATTATAGTCAACATCACACTACATTCCCACTATGTACGGAGTATGTACGGAGTATCCTCCCTTTACCCCCTATTAAATAAATCCTATTATAGTTATACAAATTTATTGGGGTTTTGGGATTTCCTACTATGCTGCTGTTTTTAATGATTTGATCCTTTTTACATTAGTTGCACAAGTATCCTTATTTATCTTCTTTCACTTTTCGCATAAAATGGCTATTTCGGTAAAAAACGGTCAAAACGGTCAGAACGGTATTTTTTGGCCAAAACGGCTATTTGTTACCATTTCGGCCAAAACGACACCTGTTTCTTGCAACAGTATTTAAGTGCTTATATATTTGATTCATTATTAATTTAAAAACTACAAAAAATGGGAAAATTAAAGAGTTTTATTAAGCTAGAGGGAACGTTGGATGGCTTGACGTTTTACAAAAGCCAGGATGGTTACCTGGTGAGAACCAAAGGGGGGATCAGCAAAAGCAGGATGCTGAAAGATCCTGCTTTTAAAAGAACCCGGGAAAACTTTCAGCAGTTTGGGTTAAACGCTAAAGCAGGCACGTTGCTTCGCGATGCGGTTGGGCCAATGCTTTCCAAAGCAAAAGATTCAAAATTGTCGAGCAGAATGCTGAAATTGATGAATGAAATCAAAAATTTCGACAGCACTTCGGTTAGGGGACAGCGGTCGGTATATTTGGGACTAGAAACTGCGGCAGGAAAACAATTGCTTAAAGGCTTCGACTTTAATGCGAGGGCACATTTGCAATCGGTTTTAAATGCTAATTTTTTTGTAGACACGACTACCGGGGTGCTTGTAATACCGGATTTCATTTCACAAGAGCAGCTATCAGCGACAGAGAACGCCACCCATGTGAGTTTTCGCACGGCGTTTGTGAACTTGAATTTTAACACCCGTTTGTTCAACAGCAGCTACAGTCAGGAAGTGATACTGCCCATTGATTTAAGCGCGTCTACGATTACGCTAACTCCCGATGGCGTGCCAGCAGGTGATGGAATTCAGTTTCATTTGTTGCTGATTGAATTTTACCAGGAAATAAATGGCGTGCAGTATCCGTTGCTTAACGGGGCGCACAATGTTTTGAATTTGGTAGCGCTAATCTGATCAATTAATTAGATTCTTGGATTATTAAATTTTTTAACTTTTCTTATTTCAAACTGCCAAAATGCCTCATGGGTAAAATTTTAAAAGTAGTTTATAGCAAACAAAAACCCGCTTGACTGCGGGTTTTTGTTTGTTTTAATTGCTGGGAATCGAGATCAAGATGTGTTTTTTGAGGAAATTTGTCGAATATTGAAACAACCTCATTAATTAAAGCACAAAGCAATCATTAGTTAAATCTTGCCTGTTTTTCCAAAAAATAGTCCGAATTTGGGGCGACTTCGGCTCAGTTAAATAGCAATAAAACCTTTTTTTTAATTCTTAATCTTTAATTTATGAAGGATAATAAACAAATATGCACGATTTGTCTTTAATGGTATCAATAACCTCTTTTGTAAGCTCTTGCGACAAGGCCAAACAACCCAAGCTTCTGCCCAATCTTCCATTTTGCTGGGCAAATTTTTCAGAAACATAATCGGCACCGTGCACCACAATGGCTCTTGCTCTGGCATTGCTGTTAACGCCTTTATCCAAACCGTCCAATCGCAAAGAGTAACCGTGTTTGCCATAATACGTTTCTCCGGTCACATAAAATCCCAAACTGCTTTGATAAGATTCGGGCTTGTCAGAAAATTTAGCTGCAAATTCATTCCCTGAATTTCTTCCATGAGAAACCAAAGACTGGTATAAAATAATGTTGCTTTTGAGGTCAATAACCCATAACCTATTTTCTTTGGAAGACAAACTATAATCAACAAGGGTTAAAATATCTTTTTGGATAATACCTTTTTCTTTCAGTTTAAAATAGCCTTCCATAGCTTTTGTAAAGCTTATTTTGTTAGGAAGCATAAAATTATTTGTCATCAAATTATTGTAAACAGCATCTACTTTTGCTCCAGTACTGTTATTGACAACGGTTTTAATTAATTCTGTGCTTTTTGGTTTAAATGAAAATGCGGAATTTATCGTAAAGAAAAAAAATCCGATTAGCAATAGGGATATTGTTTTATAAATCATTGTAAATCATTAGGTTTAATGTCATACTTTAAGAGGGCGCAATTTAGGACTTTAAAATTATGTTGCAAAACGATGTCAAAATATTTTAAAAAATTTAACATTTTGGGTTTTGTATATTTCAAAATGCACAGTGATGAAATTTAAAAACTGTAAAAATCAAATTTTATTGTATAATTTTAAAGCTATTTAATATTCCTTCTTCATATGCTTCCATCCTTGTTCTTTTACTGAAAATTTAAATGATGTTTTTGATGTGTATTTTACTCCCGGATTTAAAATGGAAAAGGAGATTTAATTTTAAATTAAATCTCCTTTTTTTGTCTGCCCCTTGGGCTTGAATCTACGACCTACTGAATAAGATTCAGTTGCTCTACCAACTGAGCTAGAGGCCGAATTAGCTCAGTAAATTTAATGATAATAACATTATTCCAAGACTATTTTATCGATAACAAGTTCAAAATTTTCATTCACTTTGTTGCCAATCATGAATCCGACTTCTTCCAATTCTTCCGCAGGGAAATTAGGCATATTTAATTTTCTTCCCCTAAAAGTTGGTTCGAGCGCAGAAAGTTTTATTTCAATAGTTTGCCATTCGCCTGTTGTTTCAAAATAGAAAACATAAGCTTGTTGGTCATTTTTGTTTGTCTTTGCCCTAAATTGATAACGCTTTCCATCTCCTTTTAGGCGTATTGTAAATTTTTTGAAACCAGAGATTTTCTTCTGATTAAACCGATGTCTTAACGATGAAAATCCACCATTATTTTCCAGGGAAACATTTCCTTTAAAAACACCATTGCCTTCGTCATTTAAATAAAATTTACTGCCAGATCGGCCACCCATCACCACATCATTCACAATTTGCCAAACGGAAATATCACTTTCTTTTTTAAAATCAAAAATTACCATACTGTTGCTTAATGCGATTGAAACCATTAAAATTAAATGCGTTAAAACCATTGTTTTTAAAATTTAATTGTTCAAATAAACATAGGCATTTAAAGAGCTTGCGACTATAAGCCATATAAAATAAGGAACAATTAACCATGTTTTTTGTTTCATAACATTTCTGAAATTCAGCAAAAAATAACCTATCACAAACGTTAATAACACAATCACCATCAATCCCATTAAAACCAAATGCTGGTTAAAAAAGAAGTAATTCCAGGATGTATTTAAAACGAATTGCACAAAAAACAGCAGCCAAATATTGACCGTGGATTTTGCCTGAATTAAATAGGCCATATAAATCGAGAAAAAGATCATTATGGTGGTCCAGGCAACACCAAAAACCCAGCCTGGCGGTGTCCAAGGTGCTTTATTAAGCGCCGCATACCAACTATCTTGCGGTCCATTGTTCATTAACAAAGTACCAATTCCCAAAGCACCAAAATTTAGCACTAAAAAAAACAACAACCAAAGCGCTTTTTTCATCTGTTTAATTTTTATTTTTTTTATTGGTACAGATGCAGTTCGCTATTAATAATTTCTGTGTGTATCAAAATTTGTTATGCTCGTTTCATCTGTTTAATTTTTATTTTTTAGCTGACAGCTGCTGTTCGCTATTAATCATTCCTTTGCGTATCAAAATTTGTTATGCTCGTTTCATTAGAGTTGTTTTGTGATTTTTGAACTCATCGGATTTGTTAAAGAAAAGTAATAATCAATTAAATTTCCTTGCTCATCAATCAAATATTTTTGAAAATTCCATTTTACCGAACTGCTTTTAACACCGTTCAATTCTTTTTTGGTGAGCCATTGGTATAATGGATGTTGATTATCCCCTTTTACGTCGACTTTCTCTGTCATTAAAAAGGTAACACCATAATTTACCTGGCAAAACGATTGAATTTCTTGCGCATTTCCGGGTTCTTGTCCGCCGAACTGATTGCAAGGAACGCCGATAATCACCAATTTATCCTGATACTTTTCGTGCAATTTCTGCAAATCGGCAAATTGTTTTGTAAATCCGCATTCTGATGCGGTGTTTACAATCAGTATTTTTTTTCCTTTAAACTTTGATAAATCCATTTTTTCACCAGTTAAACCAGTGATAGAAATATCATAAATTGATGGTTTAGCATTCATAATTTGTGAATTGTGAGTTGTTAAAAACGTTGTCATAAACAAACTTATTGTAGTGACTAAGGTTAAAGCTGTTTTCATTTTTTTAAATTGATAATCGCAAGTTTAATCTTTTTTCGATTTTCTGTTTGATTACCGTTAACCTTTTCATCAGATCCATTAATTCCGGATTTTTAGTTTTCTTGTAAACTTCATTTAATCCCAAAATTAACGATTTCACTTCTCTTGAAGCCAAAATACGGTCATTTGTGGTTTTTAATATCATTTTACGTTGCTCAAATTCTAATGCGTTTTGTACTAATTCCATATGTTTTTATTTTAAATATGTTATGATTGATTAAATTTTGAGGATTTCTATTGATGCCAATTTGGCTAATTCAAATGATTTTCCTCGTTAAAACGGCTATTTAAATAACTCGTCCCTGCAACCTCATAAAAGCCGCCTTCAAGTTGATTATAAACCACCTCACCTTTTAAAGTGATGTACTCCCCGTTTACAACCGGTTCGCCTTTTATGCCCAAGACATCCGGAGCAGCCGCTTGAAAAATAGCCGACCTTGCAGCGGCATGACCTGAAATGAGAAACAAAAGGACCA
>JAWOHJ010000146.1:0-3847 GCA_046485225.1 Lutibacter sp.
GAGAAATTTTCTGTGGTTGAAGTAGACAAACAACAAAGTATCATTTGTTTGGTTGGGCATTTGGTAGTGCGCCACCACGAAACACACCGACTTTTCAAGGTGTTGCAGGATATTTCCGTTCGAATGATTTCTTACGGAGGAAGCAACAACAACATTTCACTTTTGGTTAACACAAACGATAAAATAACCGCGCTTAAATGCTTAAACCATTACATTTTTGATGGCGTAACCGCTTAAATTTCTATGAAGGAATAATTATTTGGTTAATAAAAAAAAGCCCGAAACTTAGTTTTCGGGCTTTTTGATTTAGATGCTTAAAAATTATTTATTCATCAATTCCTCAATTTCTTCAATTTCAATAGGAATATTTCGCATTAAGTTAAAAGGTTCCCCTGATTGATTAACCACCACATCATCTTCAATTCTGATGCCCATTTTTTCTTCAGGAATGTAAATTCCGGGTTCAACGGTAAAAACCATTCCGGCTTTCATCGGGGTTTTTAGAGCGCCATAATCGTGCGTATCCAATCCCATATGATGCGATGTTCCGTGCATGAAATATTTTTTATACGCTGGCCAATCCGGATTTTCATTTTTTACGTCATTTTTATCAATCAAACCAAGTCCAATCAATTCAGAAGACATTATACGCCCAACTTCTTTTTGGTATTCCGCCCAAATAACTCCGGGCGCCAACATTTTTGTCGCTTCATTTTTAACCCTTAAAACAGCGCTGTAAACCGCTTTTTGTCGGTCGGTAAAACGTCCGTTTACCGGAATCGTTCTTGTCATATCACTTGAATAATTTGCATATTCGGCTCCAACATCCATCAGCAACATATCGCCGTCTTTACATTCTTTGTTGTTATCGATATAATGCAACACGCAAGCGCTGTAACCTGATGCGATTATTGGCGTATAGGCGAAATTTTTGGAACGATTTCTTAGAAATTCGTGCATATATTCCGCTTCAATTTCATATTCCATAATCCCTGGTTTTACGAAAGGCAAAATTCTGCGGAAGCCTTTTTCGGTAATATCGCAGGCAGTTTGTATGATTGCAATTTCTTCAGGCTCTTTTGTACCGCGAATTTCCTGCAAAATTTGATTGCTTTTTTCCCATTTATGCGCAAGAAAATCGACTTTGCATTTTTTAATGAATCGGTCTTCGCGAGATTCCAGTTCAGCAGATTGGCGGTAATGTTCGTTGGTGTTAAAATAAACGGTTTCCGCTTCCGTCATTAAATCGAAAAATATTTTTTTAAACTCCGAAAGCCAATAAATGGTTTGAATTCCAGAAACTTCTTTGGCTTCTTCTTTAGAATATTTTGCGCCATACCAAATGGCAATATGTTCGTTGGTTTCAGTAAGGAAAAGTATTTCTCTGTGATTTTTATTGATGGCATCAGGAAACAACAATAAAATACTTTCTTCCTGGTCGGCACCGCTTAAATAGAGCAAATCGCTGTGTTGTTCAAACGGCAAAGTACTGTCGGCACCCGTAGTAAAAATATCGTTAGAGTTAAAAACCGCAATTGATTTCGGTTTCATTTGTGCGGTAAATTTCGCCCTGTTTTTTATAAAAAGCTTGTTATTAATAGGATGATATTTCATCTGATAAGGTTTTAAATTAAATTTTTTTTAATGTATGACTGCGAGAATAAGCAGAAAATAATTGAACTCATTAAAAATGATTTAATTATATTATTTGACAACAAAGTTATAAATTTGTTGACAACGAACCCTTTAAAATTTAATATTATTTATGCGAATATCAATTACACCACTGCTTTTTCTGCTTTTTAGCACCCTAATTTTTTCTCAAAACAAACCCGCATACAAATTATACAACGCCAACGGAAGTGAAGTTTCTTACCAAAAAATGCTTGACAAAATGGGCAAGACCGATGTTGTTTTGTTTGGAGAACACCATACAAATCCCATTGTTCACTGGCTGCAAATGGAAGCAACATCAGATTTATATAAATTAAGAAAACTAACCTTGGGCGCGGAAATGGTTGAAGCCGATAACCAACAAGGATTAAACGATTATTTATCGGGGAAAATTACCCAAAAAGCATTTGACACCGTTGCGCGATTGTGGAAAAATTACCCTACAGATTATAAGCCTTTGGTGGATTTTGCAAAAAAGAACAATTTGAAATTTATTGCAACCAACATTCCAAGAAGCTATGCGAGCAAAGTATATAAAGGCGGATTTGAAAGTTTGGATTCTATTACTGATGAAGAAAAATCGTGGATGGCGCCATTGCCTATAAAATATGATGCCAATTTACCCGGATATGTTAAAATAAAAGAAATGATGGGTGGCCATGGCGGTGAAAATTTACCAAAATCACAGGCAATTAAGGATGCCACCATGGCGCATTTTATTCTTCAAAATAAGGAAAACGACAGGTTGTTTATGCATTACAACGGCTCTTACCATTCGGATGATTTTGAAGGAATTTATTGGTATTTGAAACAGGGAAATCCGAGTTTAAAAATTGTAACCGTTAGTGTTTTGGAAGCCGATGACGTAAAAAAATTCGATAAAGAAAAAAAAGGAAAAGCCGATTTTATAATTGTGGTGCCCAAAACAATGACCAAAACGCATTAAATAGCCCGAAGTCAAAATAATTTATAATCCCAAATCAAGCTCCCTTTCCCTAGGAAAAGCCTGTCCCGTTTTTATAACGGGAGGTTAGGGATAGGATAAAATTTCATCAACTTAAAATAAACAAATCATAATCATCAAAAATGAAAAAACTAACCACTTTCTTTTGTTTTTTATTCCTTTTTATTGGAATTAATGCCCAAAACTCTTTAGTTAAAAATTTGCCGTTTACCAATATCGGACCTTCAATTATGAGCGGTCGCGTTGTTGATATTGACGTAAATCCGAACCAGCCAACCGAATTTTATGTGGCTTATGCTTCCGGTGGATTGTGGTACACAAATAATAATGGCACCTCTTTTACCTCGGTTGCCGATAATGCGCCAACACAAAATATGGGCGATATTGCAGTAGATTGGAACAATGGAACAATTTGGATTGGAACCGGCGAAAGCAATTCCTCGCGTTCTTCCTATTCTGGAATTGGCATATTGAAAAGTACCGATAAAGGAAAAACCTGGATAAATGTTGGCTTAACCGATTCGCATCATATAGGGAGAATCATTATCAATATAAACAATCCGGAAGAGGCTGTTGTTGGTGCCATCGGCCATTTATATTCACCCAATGCCGAACGTGGTATTTTTAAAACCTTTGATGGCGGAAAAACCTGGAAAACCGTATTATTTATCAATGAAAATACAGGAATTATTGACATCAGCGCCTCACCAACAAACGCCAATATTTTATATGCCGCTTCTTGGGAACGAGGACGAAAAGCCTGGGATTTTGATGGCGACGGAGAAAATTCGGCTATTTATAAAAGCAATGATGCGGGTTCAACCTGGACAAAATTAACCGACGAAAAAAGTGGTTTTCCAACAGGAAGCGGCGTTGGCCGAATTGGGTTGGCATCTTTTAATGATGAAATTGTTTACGCATTGCTCGACAATCAAAACAGAAGACCGGAAGTAAAAAAGGAGGAAGGGAAAGGTTTGAAAAAAGATGATTTTGAAAAAATGAGTGCGGAGGAATTTTTAAAATTGGATGATAAAAATCTGGACACTTATTTAAAAGACAACAATTTTGATAAAAAATACACTTCAAAAAGCCTTAAATCGATGGTTAAAAAAGGAAAAATTAAACCAAGTGATTTAAAAATTTATTTAGAAGACACAAATTTTGTGTTGTTGAATTCTGAAGTTATTAGCGCAGAAGTTTACAAATTGG
>JAWOHJ010000307.1:0-3523 GCA_046485225.1 Lutibacter sp.
GCAACAATCCAATATGTTAAAATATACATATTTCTTTTTTATATCCATGGAAACTTAACTTTTTTACTGTAGTTTTCCCATTCAATGCCGAATATTCTTGAAAGCAACTTCTCCTCTTCGGGTGAAAAAATTCTAGACCCGATATAAACAACAATTCCAATTACCACCCCCAACCATGTATTAAACATAAATCCGGCCCATGGTAGAACCAACAATGCCACACCTACATAAAGAGGGTGTTTGACTATTGCATAGGGTCCTGTTGTAATAAGTTGCTTCCTGGGTATTTTTGTTAGTATTAGCATAACGGTCCAAATCCAGTTTATGCCCCCGACTATTAAAAACAAAAGCGAAATCCAAAATAATAATCCCGAAGTACCATTCACACTGAAAAACTCAGGTGATATAACATTCAGAGGAATTCCTGCAATTAAAAATGGTAAAGTAAAAAGTCCTATTTTTCTTCCATTACCTACAAGTATTTTTAGTTTCATAATAAGTTCTCAATTAAATAATTATTATTGCATTTCCAAAAATTGAATTTTTAAAATCTAAAACCTAAGCCCGCGTTACCTACCAGATTAAATTTGTAATCATACAAGTTTCCAAAATCATATCCGGGACCTAATTCCACTTCCAAATAGAAATTTTTAGGAAATAGAATGGTTGTTCCTGCAAATATTCCGAGTTGATGCGAATTTTCTTCCTTACTTTTGAAATTTTCACTAAAAGTAAACAATCCTGTATATGTGGTCGAAAGTCGCCATCCAATGCTAAATTCTTCATTCTTCAGTGTATGAAGCGGAACAAAATAATACCTGAAAGAACTTAAAATATAAGGATTTACGATTGCTTTATCAGTAAATGCAGTTTCTTCTTGAATTTTATCATAAATTTTTACCCAATACGACAAGCCTATTTCATTGTAAATTGAAAATTTTGAACTTGCATAATACTCTAAACCATATCCTGCGCCAAACAAATTTACCTTTGAATACATTTTCTTTTCCTGCGCCTTGATTGATGCTGATAAAGCCACTAAAAAGCTGATAAATAAAATACTTTTTTTCATTGTTTTAATTTTTATATGTTTATAAGAATTGTTTTTAAGAACGAACGTACGTTAGTTTAATAATAAAAAAAATTATAATTGCCATTGATTACAAAATAAATCGCAAACTGCCTGCATTGATTTATAGCTTTGCTCATAATCTTGATTGTAGAGTTTTTTCAACCCATAATCAAGATGTAATGATCTGATTGAGAAAGTATAAAGATTTGCCAAAGTTAAAGGATCACCTTGTTTCATTTTTCCTTTTTTCTGAAATTGTTCAAAGGTATATGCTGATCTTGAAATTCTTCTATTGCTTTCATCTATAATTATTTGACCAGCTTTGGAATTTCGATATTGCTCCATGCTTACTACAAACCACATTTGTGCGGCAGTCGGGTTTTCCCAAATGCTAATGTATTGTTTAAGGCCATTAGAGAGCATTTCATGAAGCGTAAACTGCGTGGTCATTATGTCCAATTGTTCATCTGAAACAGCTTGGCTTAAAATTGCTTTATTGAAACTATCGAATATGGCATCAAGCAACTGATCCTTACTTTTATAGTGATTATAAAATGAGCTTTCTTTAATTCCAACTTCAGCGCAAATATTTCGAATTGAAGTAGCCGTATAGCCATTTTCAGAAAACAGGATTAAAGCCTTTTCAAATAGAATTTCCTTTGTTGCCATAATTAAAATTTAATTTCGAGACAAAAATAACTAACGTTCGTTAGTATTCCAAATAATTATGAAAGTTTTTTCAATACTTTACACGAAATTTTTAAAAGTTAACGCATCACTGAAGAGGTTCTCTTTGCATGCGGCACAATGGCTCGCTAAACGAAGTTCCGATCTGAGGGCGTAGGCTGCCGAGCTTGCTCGAGCAGACTGAAAAGCCCGCAAGGGCGGATCCAAATTACGTTTAGCATTTGTTTTGTTGCGTTTTGCACAATGCTGACCATCGGTCGGGTTACGATATGTAAGATAAGCAATTTGGTTTAGCGAGCCATTCAGTCGCATTACTAAAATGCCGGGAGTGCGAAGCACGGAGGAATTTTAGTCGACCGTATGGGAGAACCGAAGGCCAGCTTGCTGGACGAGCTCAGCGGAGCTAATGCGACTGAACGGTTGGCGGTATGAAACGTTGGGGATTTCGGAGCTACTTCACTTTCAAGGTACAACGGACTTTGATGCGAGAACAAAAGCTCTAATAACTACTTCGCCCCCAATGTTTTATGACCGCGTGTTATGCCGTCGTACTTTATTTCATTTTTTTTTATTATCGTTGTTTTAAAATCATATTCATTTATCTCGTATTTCTTCAAGTCAAACTGATTATTGTCAAGATATTTTTCAATAAATGGCAAATCTGGTGCATAATGGAAACATCCACCAACTTTCAATGAATTCAAAATATTCATATATGTTTTTCCATATTCAATAAAGTTTCCATCTTCTCTCAAATTATGGTGATTGAAATGATTGGAAAATCCTAAGTTGCTTACTATTGTCCCCCACTTTTTCTTTCCATAATCGAATTCCAACCAATCTACTGTTATCAAATTTAAGGTTGTAAACTTAAATCTGTCAATTCCAAGAACTTCAATCCCTTGATTTTTAAGATAATTAACTAAATGTCCTTGGTTTCCACAACCTATATCTAAAACAGGTTGCATTAAATGTTCAATATCAATCTTTAATATATTGGTTTGTAAATCAGGACTATATTCTGAACAAGCAACTGGATTAACACTTTGGTTGTCATTTTTATAAATTTTCTCAGCAAAAGGATTACTTTCTCTAATCCACTCTTTTAGTTTTTCGTAATGATTCTTAGAAATATTTTCAATCGAATCTGTCTTTATCTGAAAGTTTCCAAATAAATCAGAATAGATTTTTCTTAAATCATTTTTTGCTTTTGAGTCAAACGAGTAATATTGGTTTATCCTGCAAAATTCTTCTATTGCTTTATCAGTTGCGTAATCAATTAAGGTTTCTTTTGAATCAGGATTTAACTTATCAATATTTGAAATAGCTTTAACCGTTTCTTTAGCAAATTGAAAAAAATCCAATCTATCAAGAAAAATATTCTTGCCTTGATTAAACTCTATTTGGTTATCAATATTTTCAATAAATCTATCCATTTGTACTGGTCTCATTGTATGCGGCATAATGGCTCGCTAAACGAAGTTCCGCACTGAGGGCGAAGGCTGCCGAGCTAGCTCGAGCAGACTGTAAAGCCCGCAAGGGCGGATCCAAATTGCGTTTAGCATTTGTTCTGTTGCGTTTTGCACAATGCCGACCATCGGTCGGGTTACGATATGTAAGATAAGCAATTTGGTTTAGCGAGGCATTCAGTCGCATTACTAAAATGCCGGGAGTGCGAAGCACGGAGGAATTTTAGTCGACCGAATGGGAGAACCGAAGGCCAGCTTGCTGGACGAGCTCAGCGGAGCTAATGCGACTGAACGT
>JAWOHJ010000009.1:0-4106 GCA_046485225.1 Lutibacter sp.
TCCATTCCCAAGCGTGCTTCAAAAATTCTTCCCTTGTAAGGTCTGATTTCTGAATCCCTTGTTCTTTCAATTTAGCGACAACTTTGGCCTCAGTTGCAATAGATGCATGGTCTGTTCCCGGAACCCAGCAGGCATTGAAGCCTTTCAATCTTGCCCTTCTTATTAGTACATCCTGAATGGTATTGTTCAACATATGACCCATATGTAAAACGCCTGTAACATTTGGGGGCGGAATTACAATGGTGTATGGTTCTTTTTCGTTTGGCGTTGAATGAAAATAATTGTTCTTCATCCAGTAAGCATACCATTTATTTTCTATTTCTTTAGGGCTATATTTTGTTGCTAAACTCATTTTGGTATATTATTTGTAATACGAATCGCAAATGTACAATTATAAGCCATAAAATATTTTTGAAAACTTAAAAAAAGTACTAACTTTACATATAAAATAGAAAATTATGAGAAAAATAATCGCTTTATTCGTTTTGGGATTTTTAACATTCACAATGAATGCACAAGAAAAACAAGTAACCGAAAAACCCAAAGATACAAATGCACCTGCATTTGAGTTTGTTACTGAAGTTATTGATTACGGAAAAATTGCGTTGAAGGCTGATGGCGTTCGCACATTTAAATTTAAAAATGTTGGAAAATCACCATTGGTGATTAGCGACATTAAGTCAGGTTGCGGTTGTACCGTTCCAAAAAAACCAGATGGACCTATTATGCCTGGTGACAGCGGTGAGATTGAAGTTAAGTATGACACCAACAGACCTGGAGGTTTTTCAAAATCGATTACCCTTGTTTCAAATGCTGATGAACCACTTAAAATGCTACAGATTAAAGGCATTGTATTAAAATAATAAATTTAAATCAGATTTATACTAAATGGCCTTCAGCAATGAAGGTCATTTTTATTTTAGCATATCTTTTAATAAAAAATGATATTCATAATCTTTTCCAAATCTTTCTACAACCAATGAAATTTTGGTATTTTCCTTCTGAAAAAATTTTCCGATTATTTCATCCAGCGGCAATTCATACGTAAACTTTCCATTAATTTTTATCACAATATCTCCAGCAACCAAACCGGCATGGTATGCAGGTGAACCTTCGCGTACACTATGAATTTTATAGGATGGCTTAAAAGTATATTTATAGTTGTAATCCAAAATAACGGTATTTTGCTCGTTGGCTATATCATTTGCCAAACCAATTGAAGCATTATTTTGTTCCTTTACCAATAATTTTCCGTTGTAAATAAGTTCAATTCCACTCATATTATACCTGAACGGTTCCTTAAAATAACTTCCTGCTTTTAAGGATATCTTTTTGCTTTTATAATCAAAGGTTACGTTGAATCGCTTTAAAACAGACGCGCCCAAGCTGCCGTTTCTTTCTTCAAAAAGTCGCGCATAAGAAATAGATGACGAATCCGGATAAGAGACTGTTGGATTTTTCAATTCAAATTTACCAATTACCAAAGCTTCAATTTTTGCTCTTTTCCCATACACAGCGCCACTTAATCCTTCTCCCAAAAAATCATTAAAAAACTTTTTTGGCGATAAAATGTCAGGATGGCTATTTTCAAAGAGCCATAAAGCGTCGCTTCCGCCAGAATCTATCAACAATTTGACAGGAATGGTTTTATCCGAAACTGCGTCTAATTTAACACCTACATTTACATAAGGTTTTAACTTAAAAAAATCCAACCCGAATGTTTCGCATTTTTTACAAACTTTATGCTTGTATTTATCTGGATTGTAAAAGCTGATACGTTTTGTGCCATAATTAATGTCGATAACAAAATCTTTGAAAAGTTCATAGCCGATAATTCCGTGAACCGTAATTCCAAGCTTTGAGGATAAATCGAAACTGTCATCCAAAATAAGGTACAAACTTTGGTTGTAGCCGCTAATATTTCCGAAGGTAAATAAATTGCCTTTTGACAAAACGGCCTCAACAGAATCTTCACTTCCCAAACCCTGCAACTTGACTTTTTCCTTATTATGAAGCATTACAGAATCCTTGGCGTATAAATTGAACAAAAGTGTTGTGCCTACCCCTGAATCCAGAATAAAATTCAAAGGTCTTCCGTTCACCTCTATAGAAAATACAATCAAGTTATTTGAAAGTTTAAACGAAATGGATTGCCTTTCAGAAGCATTTTCAAATTGAAATCTACCTTGAGAAAACACTTCTGCTGCAATAAATAAAAGGATAGTCGAAAAAACAACCGCTCTAAAATAGGATTTCAATATTTTTTGCCTTTAATTTTTGCGTTAAGTTACAAAAACACTTTACGACTACATAACTTTTATAAAATTTTTAACCTTTAACAAATGCACCTAAAAGGTAATTATTTCAAAAATAATTTCGCAATTTTGCACCATACTATATATAAACAAAATACGATGCCTAAAATCTCAAATAAAGGTGCAAACATGCCCGAATCTCCAATTAGAAAATTGGTTCCTTATGCTGAAAATGCGAAAAAAAGAGGAATTGAAGTTTTTCATTTGAATATTGGGCAGCCAGATATAAAAACTCCAAAAGAAGCGCTTGATGCGGTAAAAAATAACACTGTTGAAGTGCTTGCTTACAGCCGTTCTGAAGGCTCTGAGGAATATCGACAAAAACTCGCAAACTATTATATTAAAAGGAATATCCCGGTAACTTCGGATGATATCATTGTGACCACCGGAGGTTCAGAAGCTTTGTTATTCGCTATGGGAAGCATTACCGATCCGGATGACGAAATCATTATTCCCGAACCGTTTTATGCAAATTACCTTGGCTTTTCAACGGCATCAGGCGTAAAAATTGTTCCGGTTATTTCAAAAATTGAGGATAATTTTGCCTTGCCTCCAATAGAAGAATTTGAAAAATTAATCTCATCAAAAACCAAGGCCATTTTAATTTGCAATCCTAACAATCCAACCGGTTATTTGTATTCCAAAGAAGAAATTCAAAAATTGGCCGATATTGTAAAAAAACACGATTTATTTTTGATAGCCGATGAGGTTTACAGAGAATTTATTTACGACAATGAAGCATACCAATCGGTTTTAAGCGGATTTGGATTAGATGATCACGCAATCATCATTGATTCTGTATCAAAACGTTACAGCATGTGTGGTGCACGAATTGGCTGTTTAGTCAGTAAAAATAAAGAAGTCATAAGCACTGTTTTAAAATTTGCACAAGCAAGATTAAGTCCGCCAACATTTGAGCAAATTGCCTCTGAAGCAGCTTTGGAAACGCCACAATCTTATTTTGATGAGGTGATTGTTGAATATAAAGCCCGAAGAGATATTTTAATTGCTGAGCTTAATAAAATTGAAGGTGTAAAAGTTGCCACCCCAAAAGGCGCTTTCTATTGTGTTGCTGAATTGCCTGTTGATAATGCAGATAAATTTGCGCAATGGTTGTTGGAAGATTATAATTTGGATAACCAAACTGTTATGGTGGCTCCTGCTGCCGGATTTTATTCCACTCCGGGATTTGGAACAAAACAAGTTCGAATTGCTTATGTGCTCAAAAAAGAGGATCTTGTGCGTTCTGTTGAAATATTAAAAGCAGCCATTAAAAAATACAATGAAAACTAGTTGAAAATTCAACAAAACATATCGTTAAAACCTTACAACACGTTTGGCATTTATGCAAATGCCAAACGTTTTGTTACCGTAAATTCCATTAAAGAACTTAAAGAAATAATTGCTACCGAAAAATCCGTTTTTTTGTTGGGTGGCGGAAGCAATATTTTACTGACCGGCGATGTGGAAAAATTGGTAATTCACTTAAATACCAAAGGAATTATCGTTAACGATTTTGATGAAAATGAAGTTTTGGTTACAGCGGAAGCCGGTGAAAATTGGCACGAATTGGTGCTTTGGTGTGTTTCCCAAAACTATGGCGGATTTGAAAATTTGTCATTACTTCCGGGAAATGTGGCTACTTCGCCCATTCAAAATATTGGTGCTTACGGCGTTGAAATTAAAGATGTTTTTCAGCAATTGGAAGCCATTGACATTGAAACTGGTAAAACCAAAATTTTCACAAATGCTGATTGTGATTTTGAATACCGAAATTCCGTTTTTAAAAAT
>JAWOHJ010000171.1:0-3131 GCA_046485225.1 Lutibacter sp.
CTTTTTTTATTGGTCCGCGTGCCGCTATGGTAACGCCCTGGAGCACAAATGCGGTTGAAATTACCCAAAATATGGGGATTGAAGGCATCATCAGAATTGAAGAATTTAACGCTACGTTAGAAGATGCATCCTTTGACCCAATGATTTTCCAAAAATATGCTTCTTTAAATCAGGAAATTTTCACCATACACATTGAGCCAGCCTCAATTTTGGAGATTGGAGATATTGCAGCTTATAACCGACAAGAAGGTTTGTCGCTAAACGATGAAGAAATTGATTATTTAAATGAAATGAGCCAGCGAATCGGACGCAAATTAACCGATTCTGAAGTATTTGGATTTTCACAGGTAAATTCTGAACATTGCCGACATAAAATCTTCAACGGAACGTTTATCATTGACGGGGAAGAAATGCCTTCATCACTATTCAAACTCATCAGAAAAACTTCAGAAACAAATCCTAACGGAATTGTTTCCGCCTATAAAGACAATGTGGCTTTTGTGGAAGGTCCGGTTGTGGAGCAATTTGCACCAAAAACGCCAGACAAGCCCGATTTTTACCAAAAAACAAATTTTAAATCGGTGATTTCATTAAAAGCCGAAACACATAATTTCCCCACTACTGTTGAACCTTTTAACGGTGCCGCAACGGGTTCCGGAGGTGAAATTAGAGACCGTTTGGCAGGCGGAAAAGGTTCTTTGCCTTTGGCTGGAACTGCAGTTTATATGACTTCCTATTCACGATTAACGCAGGACAGGCATTTTGAATCGCCACAAGACAGACCTTGGGAAAATGGCATGGAAGCACGAAAATGGCTGTACCAAACACCTTTGGATATTTTAATAAAAGCATCGAATGGCGCTTCAGATTTCGGAAATAAATTCGGACAGCCTTTAATTACGGGTTCTGTCTTAACTTTTGAACACGAAGAATCTTCGCGCAAATTGGGTTACGATAAAGTGATTATGCAAGCCGGCGGCATTGGTTATGGAAAAGCTGATCAGGCTTTAAAAGACAAACCTAAAAGTGGCGATAAAATAGTGATTCTTGGCGGAGACAATTACAGAATTGGAATGGGCGGCGCCGCAGTTTCATCGGCTGATACCGGTGAATTTGCAAGCGGAATTGAACTAAATGCCGTGCAACGCTCCAATCCGGAAATGCAAAAAAGAGCTGCAAACGCCATTCGCGGAATGGTTGAAAGCGATATTAACCCGATTGTTTCCATCCACGATCACGGTGCGGGTGGACATTTAAATTGCTTATCGGAATTGGTGGAAGAAACCGGCGGATTGATCGATTTAGACAAATTGCCAATCGGCGATCCAACACTTTCTGCCAAAGAAATTATCGGGAACGAATCTCAGGAACGTATGGGATTGATTATCAGCAAAGAAAATGCGGAAATTTTAAAACGCGTTGCCGAGAGAGAACGCGCTCCTTACTATGAAGTTGGAGAAGTCACCAACAATGACCGATTCACTTTTGAATCTAAATCCACAGGAAAAAAACCAATGGATTTGGCCTTAACCGATATGTTTGGTAGTTCGCCAAAGACCATTATGAACGATATTTCAGTCGAAATTAATTATAATGAAATAACTTACAATCAGGAAGATATACAACTTTACTTAAATAAAATATTACAGCTTGAAGCAGTGGCTTGTAAAGATTGGCTGACCAATAAAGTCGACCGTTGTGTTGGCGGAAAAGTCGCCAAACAGCAATGTGCCGGTCCGTTACAGTTGCCATTAAACAATTGTGGTGTGATGGCGCTTGATTACAACGGTAAAGAAGGCATTGCAACCGCCATTGGTCACGCACCAATCAGTGCGTTGATTGATCCTGTTGCAGGAAGCAAAAATGCGATTGCAGAGGCCTTGACCAACATTGTTTGGGCACCGTTTCAAAACGATTTGGCATCCATTTCCTTATCTGCAAACTGGATGTGGCCATGTAAAAATGAAGGTGAAGATGCGCGATTGTACAAAGCCGTTAAAGCGGTATCCGATTTTTCAATAGAATTGGGCATCAATGTTCCTACAGGAAAAGACTCTTTGTCCATGAAACAAAAATACCCAGATGGTGAAGTAATTTCTCCGGGTACGGTGGTTATTTCCGCGGCAGGACATTGCAATGATATTTCAAAAGTAGTTGAACCTTTAATTAAGGAAGCGATAAATAACAAACTGTATTACATTAATTTATCTAATGATACTTATAAGTTAGGCGGCTCGTCATTTGGGCAGATTCATCATAAAATAGGAAATGAAACACCAACGATAAAAGATGCCGTTAAATTTAAAATCGCGTTCAACACCATTCAAAAATTAATAAAAGAAGAACGAATTTTAGCCGGTCACGATATTTCTTCAGGAGGAATGATCACCACCTTGCTTGAAATGTGTTTTTCTCAGCAAACGCTTGGGTTGAACATTGACCTTACGGCTATTTCAGAAACCGATACCGTAAAATTGCTTTTTGCAGAAAACAGCGGCATCATTTTCCAAAGTGCCGATGAAACTGTGCCAGCTATTTTAACCGAAAACAATATTGAATTTTTTGAAATAGGTTTTGCCCATAAAAGTGATTTTGTTACCATCAACAATTTTGATGAAATGCGCACCTTTAACATCGCTGAATTGCGCGATGTTTGGTACGAAACATCTTACTTACTGGATCAAAAACAATGTGCCAACAACAAAGCGTTGGATCGTTTTGAAAATTATAAAAATCAGCCTTCAAAATATACTTTCCCTGAACATTTTACAGGAATAAAACCAATCATTTCAAATACAGTCGAGCGGCCAAAAGCGGCCGTTATTCGTGAAAAAGGAAGCAATTCTGAACGCGAAATGGCGAATGCGATGTATTTGGCAGGTTTTGATGTGAAAGATGTGCATATGACCGATTTAATCAGCGGACGTGAAACCTTGGAAGACATTCAGTTTATTGGTGCTGTGGGTGGTTTCTCAAATTCTGATGTGCTGGGTTCCGCAAAAGGATGGGCAGGCGCATTTTTATACAACGAGAAGCAAAAAACGCCTTGGATAATTTCTTCAAAAGAGAAGATACCTTATCCGTCGGAATTTGCAATGGGTGTCAGCTTTTTATGGAATTGGAAGTGATCA
>JAWOHJ010000161.1:0-3056 GCA_046485225.1 Lutibacter sp.
CAGTCGCTAAAAACAGCTACAAGCTGTTTTCTTTACGCTCCGTCCCCCCTTCGGGGGTTAGGGGGCTTTAATTTTTATCCGCCAATCGCAAAATATCCCCGAAAACGCCTCGTGCGGTTACTGCCGCTCCGGCACCGGCGCCCTGAATTACGAGTGGTTTTTCACCATAAGATTCTGTATAAATTTCAAAAATTGCATCGGCGCCCTGTATTTGTCCGAGTGCGCTATTGCTCGGAACCGAAACCAGTTTCACTTCTAAATTTCCTTTGTCCTGCTGCAAATCGCCCGAGATTTCCCCGATATACCGCAACACGTGATTTGGTTTTTGCTCCTCTTTAATTTTTTGGAAATGCGCATTCATTTCCCCCAATTTTTTCAAAAATGAATCGGCGGCTCCGGATCTTAAATTTTCCGGAATCAAGTTTTCAATGCTCACGTCGGTAAGTTCATTTTGCAAATCGAGTTCCCTTGCCAAAATCAGCAATTTTCTTCCCACATCGTTGCCGCATAAATCCTCTCGCGGATCAGGTTCCGTAAAACCCTGGTTGATGGCTTCCTGCAACACTTCGCTGAACGGACGGTTTTCCACCGAAAAATTGTTAAACAAATAACTCAGCGACCCTGAGAAAACGCCTCTGATACAGGTGATATTTTCGCCGGAATCGTGCAACAGTTTAATGGTGTCTATTAAAGGCAAACCAGCACCGACATTGGTTTCATACAAATAAGATTTCTTGTTATTTTTTAAGGTTTGCCGCAACGCTTTGTAAAACGCATACGACTTGGTATTGGCTATTTTGTTAGAAGAAATTAAATCGAATCCGTTTTCCGCCAAATCAAGATAATTGTCTACAAAATCAGCGCTTGCCGTATTGTCTACCGCAATTAAATTTTCCAGATGGTTTTTTTCCGCATAATCAATCACGTCTTTTACCGTGTAATTTTGAAGTGCATTTTCCTTCAATTCGGTTGCCCAATTTTCTGAAATTCCGTTTTTGTCTAACAACACTTTGGTGGAATTCGCCACCGCAAAAATGTTCAACTGGATGTTTTTTCGCTTTAAAATAGTTGAATGGCTTTTTAAAATCTGGTCAATCAAAGTGCCGCCCACCAAACCTTTTCCAAAAATGGCGATGTTAATCCGTTTTGAAATTCCGAAGATTTCGCCGTGAATCACATTCACTGCTTTGTTTAAATCCGATTTTTTCACCACCAGGCAAACATTGGCGCCGGTTACGGTATTATTGATCAAAATGGGCGTAACGCGGTTTTTGATCAGGGCGCCATAAGGCTGGTTAAAAGAATGCAAACTTTGACCGATAATGGAAATCACCGACACATTTTCGGTCACATAAATCTGGCTGATGTCTTTGGTCTGAAATTCATTTTTGAACTCATTCTCCAAAACCATTTTCGCTTTGAATCCGTTTTTGGCATCCACAATAAATCCGATTCCCCGTTCCGAAGAACCCTGGGAAATGATGCTCACGCTGATATTTTCTTTCGCCAAAGCCGTAAAAATTCGGCCGTCTACCCCAACTTTTCCCAGCAATCCGCGCCCGATTAAATTCACCAAAGCCACATCATCCTGCACCGTCAACGATTTTATGCCGCCCTGTTCCGTTTCCGAACCGATTAGCGTTCCTTTATTTTCAGCATCAAACGTGTTCAAAATCCGCAAAGGAATATTTTTTTCAATTAATGGAATGATGGTTTTTGCGTGCAAAATAGTTGCGCCAAAATTCGCCATTTCATTGGCTTCCTGATAGGTGAGTTTTTCAATGATTTGGGAATTCTCCACCAAATCGGGATTTGCCGTATAAATTCCGTTCACGTGCGTGTAATTCTGAAGCTCTTTTGCATTCAGATAATTGGCGATCAGCGCGGCGGTATAATTGCTGCCGTTTCTTCCCAAAGTGGTGGTTTCGCCCTGAAGATTTGAAGCGATGAAACCGGTAATCACCTGAATGGTGCCGCCGTTGTGCTTTTGGAAATGTGCGATGACATTTTCTTCAGAAACCGATTCAAAAGGCAACGCTTTTCCGAACTGGTTGTTGGTTTTTATCAAGGTTCTTGAATCCACAAAATTGGCTTTGATCCCTTTTTTGTTCAGCAAATGGGCAATGAATTTTCCTGAAAGGATTTCTCCCTGGGAAAGGACCTGGTCTTTCACTTTTTCACTGTAATCGCCCAACAAATTTACGCCCCTGAAAATTTCATCAAGCAGTTTAAATTCCGCAGACAAATCAACACCTTCGCCGCGTACTATTTGGTATTTTTTTAGCGCTTCAAACTCCTCTGCATAAGGCAAATCGTTTTTTGCTTTTTCTAAAATAGACTCCAAATGATCGGTTGTTTCGCCTCTTGCAGAAACAACCAAGGCGATTTTCTCCCCGTTCTTTATTTTATTTTCAACAATGGCCAGCGTGTGTTTTAAACCGGTTCCGTTGGCCAATGATTTTCCTCCAAATTTTACAACTATCATAATTTATATTTAAAAACGTCACTTAATGCTTCCACCAATTGTTCAAATTCAATGAGAAATGCATCGTGACCGTGAATGGATTTGATTTCTTTATAGTCGACTTCCTTATGTTGCTGACCCAACAGTTTTGCGGTTTCCTTATTGTCGGAGGCCACGAAAAATAAATCGGAGTCGATACCAATCATAATTACTTTAGAATTCAGCTGCTCAAAAGCTTCCTCAATGCTTTCAAATTTTTTCGAAATGTCAACTGAACTCAGCAAATGCGTCATCACTTTATAGGCGTGCAAGGTAAAACGGCTTTCCAATTTTTCCCCGTGGTGCAGCAGCCAGCTTTCGATGTTGTACATCCCCAAATTGGCATTCACCGTTCTGTTGAAACGCGATTGAAATGAGGCCGGACTCCGGTAAAAAAGCATCGCCATCATACGCGCATCATGCAAAGGTTTTTTTGAATTTTCCAAAATTTGAAACTGCACTTTGTTATGCCCCAAAACCCAGTCCGACGCTTTCCAGTCGGAAGCCACCGGAATTAAATTTTCGATCAGATTTGGAAATAAAATCGCCATTT
>JAWOHJ010000238.1:0-12505 GCA_046485225.1 Lutibacter sp.
TAGACGGATCGCAAAGAGGGAAAGGATATGGTAAGGAGATAATGCTCCATGCCATGAGGTTTGCGGAATCGATGGGGGCAAAATCAATCGATCTAACTTCAAGGCCTTTCAGGATCGCTGCAAATCAGTTATATATCGATCTGGGATTTGAGAAGCGTGATACCAATGTATACAGATATCATGTCATCCCTCCAAAAAGTTCCTGGTAACAAAGTCTGCCAATTTCCGGTTTAACCGGAGATCAGACAATAATAAAGAACAAACAGCCAGAAATTTATTTATACTTGGTCAACTTTACAGCGAAAAAGGTTTGAAAGATTCTTCAAAAATCGCTTTTCAAAAAGTAATTGATTTTAAAAAAGCGCCATATAAATACAAAATTCATGCACAATTGGAAAAAGCCAAGAATTCAACCAATAAATTGGACACCGAAGAAACATTGGCAATTCTTAAAAAGCTGGTAAAAGATAGAGATAACAGACCTTTTTTGGATGAATTGTATTACAGAATTGGAATAATTGAGGAGGATAGAAACACAGATAATGCGATTGACTATTATAAAAAATCACTGCAGTCAAGCTCAAAAAACAACCTTCAAAAAGAACTTTCATACGAAGCCCTTGGAAATTTATATTTCGACAAGGCGCAATTTATGGTTGCTGGGGCCTATTACGACAGCATTTTGAATATTACCAACAGCGAAAACACAAAACGCGTGCGTCGTTTGGTACGAAACAGAAATAATTTAACCGAGGTTATTTTAAATGAAAATAGCGCAAAAATTAACGACAGCATTTTAAGGGTTGTTGCGATGGGCGAAGACGAGCAAATGGCTTTTTTTAACGCGCATATTGAAAAATTAAAAGCCAAAGAAGAAAAACAGGCAAACAAATCAAACGTTAAAAGCGGTTTGTTCAATCTAAATTTAGGCAAATCGGATGTTGGCGAAAAGTCGGGAAAATGGTATTTTTACAACATTCAGGCCCTTGGTTTTGGAGAAATCGAATTCAGAAAAATATGGGGCAATCGGCCTTTGTCCGACAATTGGCGTTTGGGAGATAAATCCCAATTAAATATGGCAAATATTCTGGATCTTGATCAGAATACAGCTAACAGCAATCAGGAAATGTTGGAGCTTTCTTATTATTTAGATAAAATCCCTTCAGAAAAAGTTAAAATTGACAGTATTGCAACTGAACGAAATGCTGCTTATTTCAAATTGGGAATTATTTATAAAGACCAGTTTAACGAATTGGATTTGGCAAAAGAGAAATTCGAAAAATTAATCGTTTTTAATCCAGATTTGGCTTTGTTGATTCCGGCCAAATATCATTTGTACAAAATTTACGAAAGTCAGGGCAACGAGAAAGCAATCGACCTAAAAAACGATATTACAGGCAATTATCCGTCATCAAAATACGCCAAGATTATTTTAAATCCGAACCAGGCGCTTGAAGAAGATGAAAAAAATGCTGCAGAAACGGAGTATGCGGCAATATATCACGAATATGAAGCAGAAAAATTTGAAAGCGTTATTGAAAAAACCAACATTGCAATTGGCAAATATATGGGTGAACCAATTGCAGCGAAACTGGAATTGTTAAAAGCCTACGCTATTGGAAAAACAGAAGGTTTGATTGCATTTAAAGCAGCTTTAGAGTTGGTGGCATTAAACTATCCGAATACTGAAGAGGCTAAAAAAGCTTTGGAAGTTATAGAAACCATAAAACTAAAACTATAAAATAATACTCAAAAAAGTAAAAGATGATGTTTTTAGAAAAAAAAGTAATTCCGCCCTTATCCTCAGAACGAAATGTGGTGGGAAAAAACACCTCCATCGTTGGTGATATTAAATCTGAAGGAGATTTTAGAATTGACGGAAGCCTAGAAGGAACCATTAAAACAGTTGGTCGTGTGGTTATTGGCGCTTTGGGAAGCGTTACAGGCAAAATTATTTGTGACAATGCAGATATTGAAGGAACATTCTCAGGAGAATTGTTGGTAAATAATTTATTAACCTTAAAAGCCACTGCAAAAATTTCGGGAGAAGTGGCCATCAGTAAATTATTGGTGGAGCCGGGTGCCGAATTTAACGCAACTTGCACAATGAAAGGATCCGTGATGGAGCTACAAAATGGAAAATCCCAACAAGAAAAAACAGCTTAATAAATACCTTCAGTTAACAAGTATTGCTTTTCAAATGGGGATTACCATTTACTTAGGAGCCTATTTTGGAAAAAAGCTCGACATCTATTTTATGACTGAAAAAAAAACATTTGTCATTATCCTTACCTTGGTGGCGATGCTCATTTCACTTTGGAGCGTATTGGCCCAATTAAAAAATATCAATAAAAAAGATGATTAAACAAATATCGGTTTTTGGTATAAAATTATTGATTTCCCTTTGTGTTATTTTTGTGATACACATTGCCATTTTACATTATTTAAACATTTCACCATTTAAAAACCTGCTGATTATCAGCTATATCACAAATTATTTTCTAGCCCTTGTTATATTTTCTGTTTTGGTAAAACTGAAAAAAAAACATCTCGATTTGCTTGGGTTTGTGTTTATGGGAGGCAGCATTGTTAAATTTGGCGTTTATATTGTTTTTTTCAATCCTGTTTTTAAACAAAACGGAACTGTTAGTACTGAAGAAGCAACTGCCTTTTTTGTGCCCTATCTTTTGTGTTTAATTGTTGAAACTTTTTATTTAATAAAACTGTTGAATAACAAGATGTAACGCCTTAAAAATTAATAAATAAAGCCCAAAAAAAAACAAATAAAATAGTTTTAGGTTTTTAATATAAAAATGTACATTTGCAAAATATTTTTGGGCACCTCTATTAATAATATATATGTATAGAATTAACGTATTAAAAACGCTAACATTCCTGTTTTTTGCAATTACAGTTTCAGTAACTGCAGCCAACATTCCTGAAGAAGTAAATTCTGCCGAACAAGAATCTCCCGTTAAAAATTTAAGAACCGAAATCAAGGAATATATTAAGCATCACTTGTTAGATTCTTACGATTTTACTTTGTATTCCTACACAAACGACGCAGGAGAATATAAATACATCAGTGCTCCATTGCCTGTAATCTTGATCGATAATGGTTTAAAAGTATTTTCATCTGCAAAATTTAACCACGGAAAAACAGTAGCTGATGTGGATGGGCAATTTTACGCATTGTACCATAACAAAATTTATAAAACCGATGCGCTAGGTACCATAGAATATGACGAAGAGAAACACGCTATAAACGAAAAGCCTTTAGATTTTTCAATCACAAAAAATGTTGTGTTTATTATTCTTGTAGCACTATTTATGCTTTTTATATTTAGCCGAATGGCCAATTCCTATAAAAAGAATCCAATGCCAAAAGGATTTGGACGTTTGTTGGAACCGCTTATTTTATTCATAAGAAACGATATTGCGATTCCAAATATTGGCGAAAAACATTACAGAAAATATATGAGTTATTTGTTAACTGTATTTTTCTTTATCTGGATTATCAACTTATTGGGTTTAACGCCTCTTGGGGTGAATGTCACAAACAACATTGCCGTAACCTTGGCTTTGGCTTTGCTTACGTATTTTATTACCACGTTTTCAGGAAACAAAAATTACTGGAAACATATTTTTTGGATGCCTGGAGTGCCATGGCCAATGAAAATTATACTGGCGCCAATTGAATTGCTGGGAACGTTTATCAAACCATTTTCATTAATGATACGTTTGTATGCAAACATTACCGCTGGACACATTGTGTTGATGAGTATTATTGGTTTGATGTTTATTTTCAAAAACTGGATTGGAACTCCGTTATCATTCGGATTGGCAATTGCCCTTGCATTGCTTGAAATGTTTGTGGCAGCTTTGCAAGCTTATATTTTCACCATGTTATCTGCACTGTACTTTGGTTCAGCTGTAGAGGAACACGATCATCATTAAAATTGAATGTTTAATTAATTAATTATATATATTATGGAAATTCCAACTATTGTAGGAGCAGGTTTAATCGTAATCGGTGTTAGTTTAGGTATCGGTAGAATTGGTGGATCAGCAATGGACGCTATTGCACGTCAGCCAGAAGCTTCAGGTAAAATTCAAACAGCCATGCTAATTGCAGCAGCGCTTATTGAAGGTATTGGATTTGCTGCTTTATTTGCAGCTTAAAAAAACTATTAGCCGCAACGGTTGGTTGCGGCCAATGTTTAAAATAGTAATTAGATACAAGAAAATATTAAAAATATACCATGGATAAGTTATTAGAACAGTTTTCTGTAGGGTTGTTTTTCTGGCAATTAATTTTATTTGTTGCGTTGATGCTTCTGTTAAAAAAATTCGCCTGGAAACCAATTTTAAATGCCGTAAACGACAGAGAAGAAGGTATTTTAAAAGCTTTAGAATCTGCTGAAAATGCCCGCAAGGAAATGCAAAATCTTACTGCAGACAATGAGCGTATTTTAAAAGAAGCCCGCATTGAACGCGACGCCATGTTAAAAGAGGCTCGTGAAATGAAAGAGAGCATAATTATTGAGGCAAAAGGCGAAGCACATGCACAAGCCACCAAAGTAATTGAGCAAGCAAAATCAACCATTGAATTTGAAAAGCACGCAGCAATTGCAGAAATAAAAAACCAGGTAGCTGAGTTGTCATTAGAAATCGCTGAAAAAGTGATGAGAAGTGAATTATCTGACAAAAACAAGCAAATTAAGCTTGTTGAAGACATGTTAAAAGAAGTAAAGCTATAAGAATTAATTTCAAATGAACGGATCCAGAGCGGCAATAAGATATGCAAAAGCAATACTAAGTTTTGCACTTGAACAACAAAAAGAAGTTGAAGTGAACGATGACATGTTGCTTGTTGCAAATACAATTCAGGACAGTAAAGAGTTACAGTTATTGCTTAACAGCCCAGTGTTGAAAACTGAATTAAAAAAATCAGCTTTAAAAGAAATATTTGAGAGCAGAACAAGCCCTTTAACAATAGGATTGATCAATCTTTTAATCGACAACAAAAGATTGCCAATTTTAGGTGAGGTTGCAAAAAAATACAACATAATTTTTGATTCATTGAAAGGAATTGAGGTAGCGAAAGTGACTACTGCAATTCCGCTAACTGAAGAATTGAATCAACAGATTTTAAGCAAAGTAATTGAAATTACCGGAAAACAGGCAACTATTGAAAGTATCATAAATCCTGATATTATTGGCGGATTCATACTTCGTATTGGCGATATTCAATATGATGCAAGTGTGTCCAATAAATTACAGGTATTGAAAAGACAGTTTGAAAGCGAAAGTTTTAGTTCATAATTACAATATAAAAAGAATTAAGTTTTAAAAAATAAAAATAATGGCATCAATAAAACCAGCTGAAGTATCAGCAATTTTAAAACAACAATTGGCGGGATTTGAAGCATCAGCTTCATTAGACGAAGTTGGAACCGTATTGCAAGTGGGTGATGGAATCGCACGTGTTTACGGATTGGCAAATGTGCAATATGGTGAGCTAGTTGAATTTGAAGATGGAATGGAAGGAATGGTACTTAACCTTGAAGAAGACAATGTTGGGGTGGTATTATTGGGTCATTCAAGAGCAATTAAAGAAGGATCTATTGTAAAACGCACCGAAAGAATTGCTTCATTAAAAGTTGGTGAAGGTATTGTTGGGCGCGTTGTAAATACCTTAGGAAATCCAATTGACGGTAAAGGACCAATTCAAGGCGAAACTTTTGAAATGCCTTTAGAGCGTAAAGCTCCGGGTGTAATTTATCGTGAGCCGGTAACCGAGCCGTTACAAACTGGTATAAAAGCGGTTGACGCAATGATTCCAGTTGGTAGAGGACAACGTGAGCTTATTATTGGTGACCGTCAAACCGGAAAATCAACAGTGGCAATTGATACCATTATCAATCAAAAAGAATTTTACGACGCCGGTGTTCCCGTGTATTGTATTTATGTTGCTATTGGCCAAAAAGGATCAACAGTAGCGAATATTCATAGTTTATTTGAAGAAAAAGGCGCAATGGCTTACACCACAATTGTGGCTGCCAACGCTTCCGATCCTGCTTCCATGCAGGTTTACGCTCCAATGGCAGGTGCTGCAATTGGAGAGTATTTTAGAGACACCGGCCGCCCTGCGTTAATTGTGTATGATGATTTATCTAAACAAGCAGTTGCTTACCGTGAAATTTCTTTATTGTTACGTCGCCCACCGGGACGTGAAGCATATCCTGGAGACGTATTTTATTTACACTCCCGTTTGTTGGAACGTGCCGCAAAAGTGATTAATAATGATACCATTGCTGCACAAATGAATGATGTACCGCCTTCATTGGTTGGGAAAATAAAAGGTGGCGGATCTTTAACCGCTTTGCCAATTATTGAAACTCAGGCAGGTGACGTATCGGCATATATTCCGACCAACGTGATTTCTATTACTGACGGACAAATTTTCTTGGAGTCCGATTTATTTAACTCTGGTGTTCGTCCGGCCATCAACGTTGGTATTTCAGTATCTCGTGTTGGAGGAAATGCCCAAATTAAATCGATGAAAAAGGTAGCCGGAACTTTAAAATTAGACCAGGCACAATACCGCGAATTGGAAGCATTTGCAAAGTTTGGATCTGATTTGGATGCAGCAACCTTGAATGTTATTGAAAAAGGAAAGCGCAACGTGGAAATCTTAAAACAAAATCAGAGTGATCCTTTTAAAGTTGAAGACCAAATCGCCATTATTTACGCGGGTTCTAAAAACTTGTTGAGAGCGGTTCCTGTTGAAAAAGTAAAGGAATTTGAACGCGATTATTTGGCTTACCTGAATGCAAAACATAGAGATGCATTGGATTTGTTAAAAGCAGGTAAATTAACCGATGAGGTTATTGATACCTTAACCCTAGCTGCTAAAGAAATTTCAGCAAAATACGTTTAAAAGATTTTAGTATTGAGTATTGAGATGATAGTATTCTCTCAATACTGAATACTCAGTACTAAAAACCAAAAATAAATGGCAAACTTAAAAGAAATACGAAACAGAATTACATCCATTGGTTCAACCATGCAAATTACCAGTGCCATGAAAATGGTATCTGCCGCAAAGTTGAAAAAAGCACAAGATGCAATTACCCAAATGCGTCCGTATGCCAATAAGTTGACGGAACTTTTGCAAAGTTTAAGCGCTACTTTAGAAGATGATATTGAAAATGTTTATGCCGAACAAAGAGTCGTTTCAAAAGTATTGATTGTTGCAATTACTTCAAACAGAGGTTTGTGTGGTGGATTTAATTCTTCCGTAATTAAAGGCACTGTAAAACATATTGAAGACAATTACCAAGGAAAACAGGTTGATATTTTATCAATAGGAAAAAAAGGTTACGATATTTTATCAAAGAATTTTACCGTTATTGAAAAGCATAACGAAATATACGACGATTTAACCTTTAACAATGTTGCGATAATTGCCGAAAGCATCATGGATTTGTTCGCCAAGGGGAAATACGATAAAATTGAATTGGTTTACAACCGTTTTAAAAATGCGGCAACTCAAATATTGACTTATGAGCAATTTTTACCGGTTGAACTTGTTGAAGTTGAAGGTAAAATGAATGTAAGTACCGATTATCTTTTTGAACCAAACAAGGCCGAAATTATATTGCAATTAATACCAAAATCGTTGAAAACACAGTTGTATAAAGCCGTAAGAGATTCTTATGCTTCAGAACACGGTGCTCGTATGACCGCAATGCATAAAGCAACAGACAATGCAACGGAATTGCGCGACGATTTAAAATTAATGTACAACAAAGCACGTCAAGCCGCCATTACCAGCGAAATTTTAGAAATTGTTGGAGGAGCTGAGGCTCTTAATAATTAAACGAATAACAACCTATTAAATATTAAAAAGAGTTTATCCACTTCGGATAAACTCTTTTTTAGTTTGGTATGTAATTTGCAAACGCATTTATAAACAAAGCAATCATGAAAAAATTCATAGGCATAGGATTCATTACTTTATTAAGCATTACTTTTTTGGGCTGTAGCGTTTCGAAAGCAAAAGCGCAGAATGAACATCCATTTAAAGTGTTGTCAGCCACTTTTGCCAATTCGGTTGTCGAACAAACCGATTTGGTTTTAACTACACTAAAAATTACCACAAACAACAAAGAAATTGAATTGGACAGCGTGTATTTTAGAAATCACAAAGCGTCATTAAAACGTTTGGACAGTGATGGAAATTCCGTTTTTATCGGAAGTTTTAGGACTTCAACAACGCCGCACGATTATATTTTAGACAGCGACCCAAAACAGGAATTTGGAAATAAGCCACCGGTAACAGCTTCAAAATTGCCTTTTGGACTTAACGATAATGAAGCTGTTGTGAGCTATTTTTATAAAGACAACATCAATTATTACAAAATTTTGGAAGTGAAAGAAAAATAAATCCGGAAGATCGAAGACGGAAGACCAATCCCGATAACTTTTGAAACAGACGTTTTTGACCGCAAGACTGCATGACATTTATGGCTGCACTACTAAAATCTATAAATCTTCGGCATAAACCAAACCAATCTCCTTTCTGACAGCATCCAGCAAAGTAATTAGTTCTATGCTGTTTTGATGTGACCATAAAGGACTTTCATAGCGATTCTGCTGCAAAGAATCATTGCATTCGATAATTTGATGAACAAAGCCAGTTCCCATAATCGGCAATAAAAATTTCTCTTCATCTTTTCCTTTAATCAAAGAAAAAGAACTTGCTTCATTCCAGGGGCTGTCAATCATGATTTCTCCCAAAGTGCCGCTTATTTTTGCCTCTCTTTTTGAATTCGAGTTAAAACTACTGAAAAGTACCGCCTGCGCATTTTTATAATTAAAAATGACGGAAACTTGTGAGTCGGCACCCGATTCATAAAAATGTGCTTTGGCCATAATCTTGTCGGGCATTCCCAATATCAAATAAGCCAAAAATATAGGATAAATACCAATATCAAGTATGGAACCGCCTCCCAATTCCTTGTCGTAAATACGTTGTATTGAAGGATGGGCTTTGAAGGAAAAATCAGCATTCAGATACTTTATTTCGCCTATTTCGCCAGTTTCAACAAGGTTTTTTATTTTTTTTATGGCCGGCAAAAACCTGGTCCATAAGGCTTCCATTAAAAACACATTGTGCTTTTTAGAGGCTTCAATCATATTAAAAACCTGTTGTTGGTTTATCGCAAAAGGCTTTTCACACAACACCGCTTTTTTATGCTCCATAGCCAAAATGCCAATTTGTGCATGGCTGTTGTGCGGCGTTGCTATATAAACAATGTCAACAAATTTATCCTGCAACAATGCTTCATAAGAACCATAAAACTTTTTGGAACGGAAATTTAAAGCAAAAGTTTCGGCTTTAGTCAAATCTCTTGATGCAACAGCTTCTAATTCAGCAGTATCTAATAACAATAAATTGTTCGCGAATTTTTGAGCAATTTTACCCAATCCAATAATTCCCCATTTAATTTTTGTGCTCAAAGTATTAAAATTTAGATGATTAAAATCGATATAAATGTAGTTAAATTTTATTTGGCACAGAATTTGAAATTCACATAAAAGAACACAAAATACCGAATGATTATGAAGACAATAAAATTACTTTTAGGAACGCTTGTTATTGGAATGTTGTTTTCCTCCTGTATTGTTGACAACAGCATTGATGAACCTTACTATGTTTCACTTGAAGAAGTTGTTACGGCAAATGATTTATGGTACATAGATTACAATAACACAACAGGAACAGGAGATGTGCCATTTTTATCGAAAGCCTTCACCATATCTTTTATAAACGGAAAAGTTTATGCCAATAACAATTTAGTGGGTATTGGAACTGTTGGAAATGGTTATGGTATTCAGATTGGGTTTTACGACACGTTTGACGGCCGCTTAAAAATAGATCATAATTTAGATGGATATTACAATTTTGATGTTATTCAATTGTCAGTAGATAATATAAAATTAAGGGACAATTACAACAATGTTACCTATAATTTATTGGGATACCGAAAAGCCACTTTTGATTATGACCAGGTTTTTTATGACAACATTGAATATTTTTTACAGGAGTACAATGCTTGGGAAAAAACCTATACAAGCACCGCAGGCGATGTGAACGCTTTTGATTATGAAAATTTTTTAAGTTTTACCCCAGAAAATTTAACAACATTTTATTCTTCCAAAGATAATGTTGGCACACCTATTGCTAATATATATTGGGATTATGTAGGAGATTATGCGGTGGCTAACGTTCAGGGATATGACAATCTAAAAATTTTAACATTAGATTATGATACTTCGGACAATGAAAGATTTGAGTTGACCGTTATTAATGATGGAAAGATAAGTTTGTATCATATAGCTTCTGGAACAACCTACGAGTTTACTGGAAGAGGTTATATACAGTACTTAAAACCAAGTTCAAGTTTGGCAAAAAGCGCCACAAGCGATCAAGGCAGAGCAAGAACAAAAGTATTTAGAGAAACAGAAATTAGAAGAAATTTAAAATAAAGTTTGGTTAGTTGATTTTTGGTTGGTTATTTATAATAACCAATTGAGTTAGCCGCTCCCTCATCGGGGCGGCTTTTTTTTGTACCTTTATGGTTTGAAAAACAAAGCAAATGAACCACAAAACAGCATTTATTACAGGGGCAACTTCTGGAATTGGAAAAGCAACCGCACAACTTTTTGCACAAAACAACATACGTTTAATTCTTTGTGGCCGACGTGGAGATCGGCTGGCTGAATTAAAAGAGGAGCTGGGTAAACTAACTGAGGTTACCACGCTTCAATTTGACGTAAGCAATAGAAAAGAAGTTTTCAACGCAATTGCATCAATGCCAAATGAGTTTAACAAAATAGACATTCTTATCAATAATGCAGGAAATGCGCATGGATTAAGTAGCATTCAGGAAGGAAATATGGATGATTGGGACGCGATGATCGATATCAATGTGAAAGGATTATTGTATGTTTCAAGAGCAATTCTTCCCCAAATGGTGGAACGAAATGATGGCTTTGTGGTAAACATCGGCTCTATTGCCGGCAAAGAAGTGTATCCGAACGGAAATGTGTATTGCGCTTCAAAATACGCGGTAAACGCTTTAAATAAAGCGATGCGGATCGATTTAAACCAACACAATATTCGTGTTTCCGCAATCCATCCCGGCGCGGTTGAAACCGAATTTTCAGAAATTCGATTTAAAGGTGATCAAGAAAAGGCTAAAAACGTTTATAAAGGATTTAAAGCCTTGCAGCCAGAAGACATTGCAGATATTATTTACTTTGTGATATCGCGTCCTTACCACGTAAACATAGAAGATTTAATTGTGTATCCAACCGCGCAGGCCAGCGCCACTATTTTGAACCGAGAATGAGGTAAATACAATGATTAACAAGCGACTTTTGATAAAAAATTTGTTGGCCCACAACGATGAAAACAGCTTTTACGACAAGAAGCTTAAAATTTCATTGGAACATAAAGAAGGAAAAGCAAAATTTTTGAAAATCGTTTGCGCGTTGGCAAATTCAAATCCCGAAAACAACTCATATATCGTAATTGGTGTTGATGATCAGTTCAATAAAATTGAAGGCGTCGATTTTTTTGACGACAGCAAGATTCAAAATTTAATGAATTCCTATTTTAACAATCCGCCGAAAATTCAATATGAAAATATTCCTTTTCCGCGATTGCAAAAACACAAAGTTGTGGGATTGGTTACCATTCATCCATCAAAGAAAATAGCTTCGCTCAATAAAAATATTTGGAAATATTTAAACGGAACCACTTTTTACAGAAGAGGAAGCAACTCTTTATCAACCTTAGAAACTTTTGAAATCACCGAATCCAACAAAGCCATTGTTGAAGCCATAGAAAAAAATGCCAGCAACAATATTCAGCTTACTTTAGATGGCGTTTTTGATTTTATAAACCGGCATAAAAAAGCTTATCATCCAACCTATAAAGTTTTTAATGAACAGATTGTGCTTTGTTGGGCAGGAGAAAAAAGGGTCATAAAAGGAGAAACATTTTATTCACGCGTGGATATTGAGCTGATTAACGAACAGGTGCGGCTGTTTTATTCCGCTTTGGATGAGGTAAAAATAGAATTCGACAAAAATTCATTTAGAATTACAGAATATGTTTATTTGGGACTGAAAAAATCCTTCGATTATTATCCTCTGGAGAAAACCGTAATGCATTTTAAGGAAAATGGAAAATATAACATTGTAAGTGAACTGCTGTTTGAACCTCCTCAGTTTGATAAAAAATTATTGCATCATGTGTTTAACAATTGCAATGCGATGTTGGAGAAATTAAAAAAGAACCTACCGCTAACGGAAATTGAATTGGCAGATGTTCACGAAATGCCCACTTACTATTTAATTTGTGTTTTAAATAAAATCCCGAACGCTTTTATAAGGCTGAAAGAATCGGAACTGTTGCTTAGAAATTTAG
>JAWOHJ010000297.1:0-3602 GCA_046485225.1 Lutibacter sp.
GCGGTTTTTATGGTCCGCAGGGACGCGTGCTTCGTTTGGCACTTGAAGATCCATCATTAAACAGGAAAATTGACAATTTTGAATTTGACGGTTACAAAGTGACAAACCTTGAAATGGAAACTTCAGCCATTTATGGTTTGGCTAAATTATTGGGACATGAAGCTTGTTCTATGAACGCCATAATTGCCAACAGATCCAATGGTACTTTTAGTGAAGATCCATACAAACCAGTTGAAGAATTAATTGTTTATACCTTAAACAAATTAATTTCATAAAATAATTGTTATATTTCAGCGTTTTAAAAATATTAATATCAAACAGAAAATGAAACGAGCTTAACAAATTTTGATACACAAAGGAATGATTAATAGCGAACAGCAGCTGTTACCGCTAAAAAATAAAATTTAAACAGATGAAAAAAATAGCTTTATATACCTTAGGAATTGCGTTTACTGCAGTGTTGTTTAGTTCATGTAACGCTTCCAAAAAAGGCTGCGGATTAACAGGTGACGCTAATAAAATGGAACAATCAGCTTCAATTAAAGCTATTGTTAAGGCTGAAGTTTAATACCAATATGATACCACTAAATTGTAAAAATCCACTTTGAAGTGGATTTTTCTTTTGTAAGCAAAGGTACAATGATTAAATATTTGTAAAACTTTCATTTTCAATGAAAGTATGTATCTTTGCATCACTTTAAAAAATTAAGAAAATGGATAACGGATTATACGCAAAATTTAACACCTCAAAAGGTGAAATACTGGTAAGTTTAGAATTTGAGAAAACGCCGGGAACAGTGGGTAACTTTGTTGCTTTGGCTGAAGGAAATTTGGAAAACAGTTCAAAACCTCAAGGAACGCCTTATTATAACGGATTGAAATTTCACAGGGTAATTCCTGATTTTATGATTCAAGGCGGTTGTCCGTTAGGAACCGGAACAGGTTCGCCTGGTTACAGCTTTGCTGATGAATTTCATCCAGATTTAAAACATGACAAACCAGGAATTTTATCGATGGCAAATTCTGGTCCGGCTTCAAACGGAAGTCAGTTTTTTATTACGCATGTTGCCACGCCTTGGTTAGACAATAAACATACTGTTTTTGGTGAAGTTGTTCAAGGACAAGAAGTTGTTGATGCAATTAAGCAAAATGATGTTTTACAATCTCTTGAAATTGTGAGAGTAGGTGAAGCTGCAGAGAAATTTAATGCGGTTGAAGCTTTTAGAACTTTTGAAGGTTCAAGAACAAAAAGAGAAGAAGAAGCTAAAAAAGCAATGGCTGATCAAATGGATAAAATTGCCGCTGGTTATGATGAAACACCTAGTGGATTGCGTTACAAAATTTTACAGGAAGGTTCCGGTAAAAAAGCAACCAAAGGATGTGTGGTTTCTGTGCATTATAAAGGGCAGTTATTGGACGGAACCGTTTTTGATTCCTCTTATCCACGCAAACAACCAATCGATTTTGAATTGGGAGTAGGACAAGTTATTTCCGGTTGGGATGAAGGCATACAATTATTAAAAGTAGGTGATAAAGCACGCTTTGTGATTCCTTCACAATTGGCTTACGGAAGTCGTGGTGCCGGTGGGGTTATTCCTCCAGATGCAACCTTAATTTTTGATGTGGAACTGATGAACGTTTCATAAAATATTTTATATAAAAATTCAAAAAGCATTGATTTATTTCAATGCTTTTTTTTTAGTATTTTTGGGAGTGTAATATCGGAAAACATATAATATTCAGCGTTTTAATTAAATTGCAGCAATGAAACGAGCCATAACAAATTTTGATACACACAGAAATGATTAATGGCGAACAGCATCTGTACCAATAAAAAATAAAATATAAACAGATGAAATACAACTATTCCTTCTTTTTTTTAGTATTTGTACTTTTTTACGGATGCTCAAATAATGCTAACAATCCTGAATTCATTAAAAAAGCTACAGGCCGATATTTGTACAATTCAGATGAGGTGATTCAGGTTTACTTTGAAGAAAATGAAATGTTTATGGAATGGCGCGGCGCAAAGAAAATAAAACCTTTAAAAGTTGATGATGCTACTTTTTTTGTGAAGGAAATGAATGAAAAAATTCAGTTTTTAGTCAATCCGGAAAATCATACAGCGTATATAGTGCTTGTTCCAAAAGAAGAAAATAAACCAATCGTATATAATTTCAGGAAGTTGAAAGAAGATGAAAAAGTACCAAGTGAATATTTGGAAAACAAGGAATTTGACAAAGCGCTTGAAGGTTATTTGGCCATTAAGAAAAGAGATTCAGTGGACAGTTCAATCGATGAAAATTATTTTAATTCTTTGGGGTATAAAACATTGCGGGAGAAAAACTTTGAACTTTCTATCGCAATTTTTAAGGTTAATGTGGCGTTATATCCCAAAAGTTCCAATGTTTATGACAGTTTGGGTGAAGCGTATTTGAAAAGCGGCGATACTTTAAGGGCTATTGAAAATTATAAAATAGCTGTAACATTTGATTCCAAAAATTATCGCGCAAAAAATCAACTTAAAAAATTGGATAAAAATGAATAAATTGCAATAACGTAACAGAACATTTAAATATGAAAACATTAAATCAATGGTTTGATGAATATGCTGAAAGTCATCAAAATAAAACAAATCAAACAATTCATTTCATTTGTGTACCTGCAATATTTTTTAGTATTGTTGGCATGTTAATGAGTATTCCTTCAACATTTATTTCAGATAATTTAAATATCAACAATCCGTTTTTGGAGAATTGGGCGATGCCAGTTTTAGTTTTATTGCTTATTTTTTATATCCGATTGTCGTTTTCAACTTTTGTTAGAATGCTAACATTTTCAATTTTATGTTTGATGGGAAATTATTTTTTATCACAGGTAAGTCAGCTATTTTACAGTTCGTTAGCTATTTTCGTAATTGCTTGGATTGGTCAATTTTACGGACATAAATTGGAAGGAAAAAAACCGTCATTTTTTAAAGATTTACAATTTTTATTGATTGGACCCGCTTGGGTTTTTGAAAAAATTTCCATAAAAAAGTAGCACAAATCTACTATGAAAAAGTTATTGCCTATTTTATTGATCTTATTTTTTAATTTTTTGTACGCCCAAGAGGCTGTGTATGAAATTTTGAATACCTCGATAAACTCCAAATTCGCTGAATTGGGAGTCACTTATTCGAGCAATAATTCGGTAATATTTGCTTCCTCAAAAAAAGATGATAGCGGCAGGCGGACAAACAATCGCCAACTTTCTTTAGAGTTGTATCACGGATTGATTACTGGAAATGGAGATATTATACAAACAGATAAATTTTCTTCTGAAATAAATAATAAATTTTTTGAATCGGATATTGCCTTTACGCCCGATTTTAAAACCATCTATTTTACGTGGAATAATTTTTACAGCGCACTAAAATCAAAAGATTCCGCAAAATGGAAAACGCTGTATATGTTCAAAGCTTCCATCAACCAAAATTTTGAAATCTCAAATGTAACGCCATTGCCTTTTAACAGCAAGGAATATTCTGTTAGAAGTCCTGCAGTGAGTAAAGACGGGAAAAAACTTTATTTTGTTTCGGATATGCCTGGTGGTTTTGGCGA
>JAWOHJ010000303.1:0-8149 GCA_046485225.1 Lutibacter sp.
ATTTAAGTAAGCCATTGCAAGAACGGTATGCGCGTCTTCTTTTATGTTGCTTTTTAGCGATTTGTCTTTTAACAAATTCCTTAAACTTCTAATCGCCTGTTCTTCATTTTGCAATCGAACCTGCGTTTTTGCTTGCCAAATAATGGTTTCGTTAATTAAATTCGCTTTTGGATAATTAAGTATCACATAATTAAATGCTTCCAGCGCTGGCACAAATCTTTTGGAATAATACCTGGATTTTCCCAAAAGCAAATAAGCATCATCAATTTGTTTGTTGCGTTCTTCACGGGCAATAAGCATAGAATGTTTTTGCACTGCTTTTACGGCTTTTTCTTCGGCTTTTTCAAATTCTTGCGGAGAACTGTCGGGATCAGCTTGCATTCCCGGCATCGCCAATTCATCAACTTTTAAAGGCTCAATAGGCAAACGTTCCCAATAATTGTCTTCATAATTGGCATTTAATTGCTCCAAACCGATGCGAAAAGCTTCATGGCCGTTATAAAGTACGTTGTACTTTGTGGATACAGAGTGGTAGCTTCTGTTTAAAAACGCATCTTTTTTTGTGGAACAATTAGCCACAAAAAGCGCTAATAAAAAGCCTGCAATGATTTTAAAACTATTTTTCAACCAATTTGTTTTTACAGTTTAATTGTAACAAGTACATAAATTTAAAGCCATTATATTTGGGCGTTCCCGCCAGCTGGCGGTCAGGCTTTCCGTTGCAATCTTTTTTTGGAAAAAAATCCAAAAAAAGGATTTTCACTTCAATCCTTAACGCAAAAAGTGGTGCCAATTAAAATTCAGCCTTTTTTACTAATCCTTTAACTTATTACACTGGTTAATTATTGCAATAAGGAATGTAAAAATACAAAAATCTATGCATTTAATTTAAGTTACACCGAAAAATACGTTTCCAGCTCCTGCAACGTTTCGGCCGATGTGATTAAGTCTTTCACTATTTCCCCTTTTTCAAGCACCACAATCCGATCACAAACTTCGGTAACATGGCCCAAATCATGGCTCGAAATTAAGAGCGTTGCATTGGTGGAAATGGTTAAATCCTTCAATAATTTTTTCAATCTTATTTGTGTTGTAGGATCAAGATTCGCAAATGGTTCGTCTAAAACAATCACTTCCGGATTTCCAATCAATGCCGCAATAATGCCCACTTTTTTCTGGTTTCCTTTTGATAAATCTCTTAAATATTTTTTTTTCTTCAGAATTTCATCATTAAAAATTTCATCAAACTGGGCTAAAAATGCATCAATATCAGCCTTGTTCATTCCGCGAAGTTCACCAATAAAGTAAAAATATTCTTCAGGTGTTAAATAGCCAATCAAAAAACTTTCATCAATAAAAGAAGCCGTGAAAGGTTTCCAGTCCTCACTTTTATTTACCTGAATTTCATGGTTTATAACATTTCCTGTTGTTGGATTGATAAGGTCCAGCACCAAATTGAAAAAAGTTGTTTTTCCGGCGCCGTTATTGCCCACCAATCCGAAAGATTGGCCTTTTGGAATTTCTAAAGATGCGATATTTAAAACGGTTACTCCGCCGTATTTTTTTGAAAGTTCTGTTGATTTTATCATTTTATATAAGTTGAATCGTTTATTTTTTAAATTATTTAACTGCTAACTGAAACTGCTAACTATTTAATTGTCCTGTTCAAAAGCACTAATCATTTTGTATTTTGAATTCAGATACTTTGTCACAATAAACCGCATAATTTTTTGATGGAATACAATTCCTATTGCGCCCAAAATAATCAGAAAAGCCACACCGGCTTCAAAACCAATAAATTTGTAAGGTGCAAAAAATAAACCCACCGGCACAAACAACAGCGGAAAACCCACCAGCCATTGAACGGCGCCTGTTCCCTGGTAATTAAAAGCCGCGCGTTGGGTTAAATCAATTTTCTTTCTGTTAAAAGAACCTGCTAAAAGAATGATATAAGTATTTACGCCCACATTGTAAACCATCGCCGCAAAGTGCACCAACAAAATTTTCCATCCAAAATAAACATAAGGAATGCTGAGCACAAACATAATGATGGAGCTCATTACCATCAGCGTATATTTAGAATTAAGGTATTCTTTATACTTAATATTTTGGCTCATCAACAATTTATAGTAACCGCTGTCCCAAGCCGGAATAAACTGACCAAAATTGATGATAAAAATTCCGGTAACAAAAATTCCCACAAAAACAAAGAGCCATTCCAAACCCTGATATATTGGGTTTGGGTAAAAAAACAAGCCGTATAACAAGCCAATAATCAAAATAAAAACAGAAGAACGCGGTCGTTTGTTGCGCCATAATAATTTTAAATCGAGTTGCAAAAATGGCGCGATTGTACCAAACCTTCTTGTCCAAGCCATATCGCTTGTTGAAGCAGTTTGTGTTTTTGCTTTTAAAGATCCGTCCACATACAGTTTTTTCATTAAAAATGCGTAGTTGAGGTAATAAACAACGCCTAAAATTATCAGCGGGATTAAAATTAAAACCGGATTTGCATCGATAGCATTGATGCCGTTTGCCAATAAGATTGAAAAAGAAACAACTTCAAAATAATTTAAAGCGAACAACCCCGAAGCAATAAGCACAATGGGCAAAAAAGAAAGTTCTGTCTCGGCCGACCGCGATTCGATAATAATATTTAAAAAATTAATAATTAAGGTGAAAGTAACCATGGTAACCATCCAAACAACTGCGGTTGTTGTGCCGTATTCCTCGAGAATTAGCATAATACCGAATGGAATTACCGCAAACAACGGTAAAAAATTGAAGAAGGAAACTGCAGATTTCCCCAACACATAATGCAAAATACTGCTTCTTTTAATAGGCAAAACCAACAACGGTTTTACATTCATTACCGGCAATTTTTGCAGAAAAAACCGCATCAACAAATCGGCCAAAAACCAGTAAAACAGAAATCCGTTGAGCAGTAAAATCGGGTCTTCATCCGGGAATTGCTTGTCAAGAATAGGAAACAAACTTATGCCCAGCGCCAAAAAAGTCAACATAAAATAAAGTGCCAAAAAGGCCATTAAAATATTAAGGCCGATGCTTTTTTGCCAGTAAGATGAACGAAAAAATTGTTTCCACTCAAAAATTATAAATTGTTTGATCATTTGGTTTGGTTGTATTTAATGGCTGTAATTTATAAATATATTGAAACAGGTAAATGTAACGTTTTAAAAAAATATTATCCAAAGTTTCGCTATTTTTGTAATCCAAAAAATTGAACATGTCGAAATTTCACGCGCTCACTATAAAAGAACTAAAAAAAGAAACTTCTGATGCGGTTTCTATCCTGTTTGATATTCCCAATGAGTTGAAAGAAACTTTTAAATTTGTTGCCGGACAATATGTAAACATCAAAAAAAGCCTTGCCGGTGAAGATTTGCGCAGGGCGTATTCCATTTGTTCTGCACCAAACAGCGGCGAATTACGAGTTGCCATAAAAGCGGTTGACAACGGAACATTTTCTGTTTTTGCAGCAACCATTTTAAAAGAAGGCGACGTTTTGGAAGTCTCACAGCCCGAAGGAAAGTTTTTGTTGGAAACGGATTCAGCAAACGCAAAAAATTATCTGGGTATTGCGGCAGGAAGCGGAATTACACCAATAATGGCTATGATAAAAGCAGTTTTGACAGAAGAACCAAACAGCACTTTTACGCTTATTTATGGCAATAAAACAACAACCGACACTATTTTTAAAGATGAAATATTCCTTTTGCAAAATACACATCCAACACAATTTAAAGTGCAATATGTAATTAGCCGAGAAAAAAATGAAGCCGCTTTGTTTGGCAGAATTGACAAAGGAAACCTCAACTTTATCCTAAAAAATAAGTTTAAAAACACCTCTTTTGACGCCGCTTTTTTATGCGGACCCGAATTAATGATCAATGCAATAAAAGAAACATTGATTGAAAACAATTTGAACAAAAATAACATCCATTTCGAATTGTTTACGCCGCCTGTTACTTCAGAAAGTGTCAAAATTCCATCTTTTGATGGAACCTGCGAAATTACCGTATTGGTTGATGATGAGGAAACTACGTTTGAAATGGATTCGAAATTAACCATTTTAACCGCTGCGTTAAAGGAAGGTTTGGATGCGCCTTATTCTTGTCAAGGTGGTATTTGCAGCAGCTGTCTGGCAAAAGTGACCGATGGAAAAGCAATGATGGAAAAAAATTCCATTTTAAGCGATGCCGAAATAAAAGAAGGGTTTATTTTAACCTGTCAGGCACATCCAATTACACAAAAAATAACCATCGATTACGATAATGTCTAATAATTTATAGTATTTTCACACTTTGGTAAACCAAATTTATGACCTTTTTCGAACTTAAAGAAGCGATACTGATTGGATTTTTTATGTCCTTTATGATTGGTCCCGTGTTTTTTATGTTAATTCAAACCAGCATAATTAAAGGCGCAAGAGCCGCATTGTCATTTGATTTGGGCGTGGTTTTAGGTGATATTGTTTTTATTTTAATCGCCTATTATGGCAGTAAAAGTCTTTTGGAAGAAATTAAAGATGATCCGCGTTTATTTTGGATTGGCGGTTTTATTTTATTGGTTTATGGCCTGGTCACCTATTTGGATAAAAGTCAAAAAAGAGTCATTCAGGACGAAACTTTGGTGCTTCCCGAAAAAACTAATTATAAAAAACTGTTTTTAAAAGGTTTCTTCCTCAACTTTATAAATGTTGGGGTGTTGGCATTTTGGCTGGGACTGATTGTTGTTGTAGGCTCTAACCTTCAAATGAATCCCGCCAAAATATTTAACTATTTCACAGTGATTATTGCCAGCTATTTTATTACCGATATTGGCAAAATTTTACTGGCTAAACAATTGGTCAAGAAATTAACACCAGCGGTAACCTATAAAGTAAAGCGGGCAATGGGTATTATGTTGATGATTTTTGGCTTTGTTTTAATTTTAAAAGGGTTTATTCCAAATGAAAAACTTCAATTTAAAAATAGCATCGAAAAGGCTGCGAAAAATTAATTTTAGGCATAAACAGATTGAGGACTTATTCAATGGTAAAAATTAGCTCCAAAAAACAACAAGCAAAAATTTTAAGAATCTTCAGAAAAGTTCATAGAACAACAGGAGCTTTACTTTTTATATTTTTCTTTTTTATCGCTGTCACTGGAATTATTTTAGGGTGGAAAAATCATAGCAACGGACTTATAATTCCCAAATCATACGAAGGAACCTCAACCAACCTGAAACTTTGGTTACCGTTAGACAGTTTACACAAAAAAGCCAATTTTATTTTACACGATACTATTTCACCAAATTTATCTTTAGAACTGGATCGCATTGATGTAAGAAGCAATAAAGGAATCGTAAAGTTTGTATTTAAAAATCATTATTGGGAAATTCAATTGGATGGCGCAACAGGAAATCTCTTAAACATTGGCAAAAGACATTCCGATTATTTTGAAAACATCCACGACGGTTCCATTCTAGATCGCTATTTTGGCACTTCAAACGGTCAAATTAAATTAATTTACACCACCATCATGGGATTTTCGCTATTGCTTTTTACCATTACCGGTTTTTGGCTTTGGTATGGACCAAAAAGAATGAAACGTATTAAAAGTTAAGTTTTTTTTTCTCCTTTTTGATCAAACTTTAAATTTCAATCTATTTTGCTGATTAAAATCAATCGAACCTGCAATATGTTTTGTAAATTTGAGTGTGTTTTTTTACTTTAAACATTCTTGTTTATGGCTATCGCCAACTTCAACATAAAAGGATTGACCCAAAAAGAAGTATTGCTGGCAAGGGAAAAACATGGTAAGAATTCCTTAAATTTCAAAAAAGAGAGCGGCTTTTTAAGCTCCCTAAAAAGTTTGCTAAAAGACCCAATGATTATTTTATTGTTGGTGGCATCTTCCATTTATTTTATCAGCGGAGAAACTGGTGACGGCATTTTTTTGAGTGGCGCCATTGTGCTTATAGCCACCATTTCATTGTATCAGGAATCCAGAAGCAAAAACGCTTTAGAAAAATTAAAAAAATTTGCGCAGCCCATTTGCAAAGTCATACGAAACGGCAAGATTGAAGACATAAAAAGCGAAGAAATTGTAATTGGTGACAGTTTAATGGTTGAAGAAGGCACGGCTGTTGCCGCCGACGGAATTATTGTTCATTCCAACGATTTTTCAGTGAATGAATCACTTTTAACCGGCGAATCTTTGTCGGTTTACAAAGATGCAAACTCCAAAATTTCAACAATATTTAGGGGAACCACCGTCACAAGCGGATTGGCGATTGCAACTGTCACCGCTATTGGCAACGCCACGCAACTTGGAAAAATAGGAAAAAGTTTAGAAAGCATCACTGAAGAAAAAACACCGTTAGAAAAACAAATCAACAGTTTTGTTAAAAAAATGGTTGCTGTTGGCGCTGTTATCTTCATCATTGTTTGGGGAATAAACTATTTCAAATCGGATAACGCCATTGAAAGTTTATTGGTGGCGCTAACACTGGCCATGAGTATTTTACCTGAAGAAATTCCTGTTGCATTTACCACATTTATGGCCCTAGGATCTTGGCGATTGATGAAATTGGGCATTGTGGTAAAACAAATGAAAACCGTTGAAACATTAGGAAGCGCTACCTTGATATGCATTGATAAAACAGGAACCATCACAGAAAATAAGATGCAGTTGGCAAAACTTTTTGTGTCTTCATTGCATAAAATATCCTCGCTTGAAGATGCCATTAGCAACCAAGAAAAAGAACTTATTAAACTGGCGATGTGGGCAAGCGAACCCATTCCTTTCGATGCTATGGAAACGGCCTTGCACAAAGCGTACGTAAAAGAATTTTCAAGCGATGAAAGACCAGATTATAAGATGATTCACGAATATCCGCTGGAAGGAACCCCGCCGATGATGACACATATTTTTGAAAATGATTTGGGGAAAAGAATCATCGCAACAAAAGGCGCTCCTGAAGCCATCATGAATGTTTGCGAACTTACAAAAACGGAAAAACAAGAAATTGAAACTGCCTTTAACACACTGGCAAAAGAAGGCTATCGGGTGTTGGGCGTTGGTGAAGCCACTTTTGACGGATCTGATTTTCCAATAAAACAGCAGAAATTTAAATTCAACTTTAAGGGTTTGGTCGCTTTTCACGATCCGCCAAAGAAAAATATCCAGGCTGTTTTTGAGGCTTTTTACGCTGCCGGAATTTCGGTTAAAATTATTACGGGCGACAATGCCGAAACCACAGCAGCTATTGCCAAACAAGTTGGATTTAAAGGTTATGAAAAAAGCATATCAGGAGAAGAACTTATGAAATTAACTGATTCCGAATTGCAAAAAATAGTGCTCAAAACCAACGTTTTTACACGCATGTTCCCCGAGGCAAAATTAAAAATCATAAACGCTCTTAAAGCCGAAAACCAAATTGTGGCCATGACCGGCGATGGCGTAAATGACGGGCCTGCATTAAAAGCCGCACATATTGGTGTTGCCATGGGGAAAAGAGGAACTGAAATTGCAAAACAGGCTGCTTCCTTAATCTTGCTGGAAGACGATTTATCCAAAATGGTTGATGCTGTTGCCATGGGCAGAAAAATTTATGCAAATCTTAAAAAAGCCATTCAGTACATTATTTCCATTCATATTCCCATCATTTTAACCGTGTTTATTCCGTTGGCTTTCGGTTGGACTTTTCCCGTTATTTTTTCGCCTGTTCATATTATTTTTATGGAACTGATTATGGGACCAACCTGCTCCATTATTTACGAAAATGAACCGATGGAAAAAAACGCAATGCTGCAGCCGCCCCGGCCTTTTACACTCACTTTTTTTAATTGGAAAGAATTGGTTACAAGCATCATTCAAGGCTTGGTCATTACTGCCGGTGCTTTGTTCACTTATCATTATGCAGTAAATCAGGGATTTAATGAAGCAATTGTAAGAACCATGGTTTTTACCGTTTTAATCGTCGCAAACATATTTTTAACCTTGGTCAACCGCTCTTTTTACTATTCCATTTTTACCGTGATGAAATACAAAAACAATATGGTTTTAATGATTGTAAGTGTTACCGTTTTTATGTCGGCGATACTTATTTATATTGCGCCTTTTGCAAAATTCTTTCAATTTGA
>JAWOHJ010000190.1:0-16258 GCA_046485225.1 Lutibacter sp.
GCAAAAAGCCGAGACCGCATGGAAAACAGTAAAAAATATGCGTTCAAAAAAAGTGGGAAGCACAGCGTTATTAAGACTGGTGTAAATCAGCAATCCGCCAATAATTTCAATGGAAAAGGTAATCACAAGAATTCTTTTTAGGGTTGAAAAAACATCGCTTAACTTTTGTGAGTTTGTTAAATCGCTTAAAACCAACTGATTTTCATAATTGGAGCCGCCTTTAAAGAAATAACTAAAATAACTGGCAAATGTAAGGATGCCGAGTCCGCCCAATTGAATCAGCAACAAAATAATTGTTTGGCCAAACTGTGTGAAAAAGCTACCTGTGTCCACAACTATCAATCCGGTAACACATACAGCGCTGGTTGAAGTGAATAGCGCGTCTAAATAGGAAATTTCGGTGTAGGTTGCGTTGGGCAACATCAATAAAAATGTTCCAATTAATATAATACCAATAAAACTGGCGATAAATAATTGCGCCGGATTTAATAAAGTGCGTTTGTAATTTATTTTTTGTTCGGCAAATTCTCTTATTAAAGTCAGTAGAATAGCGAATTTTAACCAATTGTCATTGTACAAAAAAGATAAGTGTTGATGTGCTTCTTTTGAAAAAAAATGAATTAAAATGATATAAATAATGATCAATAAACTGACAGCATCAAATATAAAAACTTTGTCATTGATATTTTTTTTGAGTGTGATGTACCTAATCGCTGTAGCTATTATACCCAATGCTAAAACCAGGAAATAATAACCATTTATTAATTCTTGAATAGGATCGGTTTGGTCATAACCAAAGTCGGTAATTAAAACAAATAGGCCTATGAGGCTTAATAAAAAGGTAATTTGGAAAAACGTTTTAAAACTTAAAATTTGCTTTAGTATAGCGATCACTTTTAAGAGATTTTTACAAAATTTTAAAACACAAAATTAGAATAAATTAGTTAACAATCAGGTTTTTTGTGATGCTATTGATTGTTAGTACTTTAATTTTCTAAGAATAGTTTTTTAATCAATTAAGAATATGAAAAACCAACTTACGCCAAAAATTTCCCATACAGGAAATTTTTCCAATAAAAATTGAAATTCTTGTGAATGTAAAAAAGCAGGAATTATCCTAGCGCCAATTTTTTAAGATTGCTGATTGTTTTTAAAGGATTTTTACTTTTAAAAACAAAACTTCCTGCCACAAAAGCGTCAACGCCTGCATTTGAAAGTTTTTCTATATTTTCATCGGTTACGCCGCCATCAACTTCAATAAGCGCTTTTGAACTTGAAAATTCAATTAACGATTTTAGCTGTTCCACTTTTTTGTAGGTGTTTTCAATAAAACTTTGTCCTCCAAAACCTGGATTCACGCTCATCAGCAACACCAAATCCAAATCGGTGATAATATCTTCCAAAACCGCAATTGGCGTATGCGGATTTAAAGAAACGCCGGCTTTCATTCCCAGCGCTTTTATGGCTTGTACAGTGCGGTGTAAATGTGGACAAGCTTCATAATGTACCGTTAAAATATCGGCGCCAACATTTTTAAAATCCTCAAGAAACCGGTCCGGATCAACAATCATCAAATGAACGTCCATCGTTTTTTTGGCGTGTTTTGAAATCGCTTTTATTACGGGCATTCCAAATGAAATGTTTGGGACAAAAACCCCGTCCATCACATCAATATGAAACCAGTCCGCTTCACTTTTGTTAATCATTTCAATATCGCGTTGTAAATTGCCAAAATCTGCGGCCAAAAGGGAAGGAGCAATAAATTTGTTCATTTTTTCGATTGTTGTTTGTGCAAAAGTAGGATTTAAAAAGTAAAAAAAGAAAAACGCTTCAAATTTTTGAAGCGTTTTTCTTTTTTATGCAATCTGTAATTTCAAAACACAAAGAAATTTATCCTAAATATGTTTTTAAAATTTTACTTCTTGAGGTATGTTTTAGCCTTCTGATCGCTTTTTCTTTAATTTGACGAACACGTTCGCGCGTTAAATCAAAAGTTTCACCAATTTCTTCAAGCGTCATAGGGTGCGTATCGCCCAAACCGAAATACAATTGAACAACATCCGCCTCTCTTGGCGTTAAAGTTTCCAAAGCGCGTTCAATTTCTACTTTCAAAGATTCGTGAAGCAACGCTTTATCTGGATTTGGAGATTCGCCGGTGTTCAACACATCGTATAAGTTAGAATCTTCACCTTCAATTAAAGGTGCATCCATTGATACGTGACGGCCAGAATTTTTCATGGATTCTTTTACGTCATTAACGGTCATATCTAATTTCTTTGCAATTTCTTCGGCAGATGGCGGTCTTTCGTTTTCCTGCTCCAAAAATGCATACATTTTGTTAATTTTATTGATCGAGCCAATTTTGTTTAAAGGCAAACGCACAATACGCGATTGTTCAGCCAAAGCCTGTAAAATCGATTGACGAATCCACCAAACGGCATAAGAAATAAATTTAAATCCACGAGTTTCATCAAAACGTTTAGCTGCTTTAATCAATCCCAGGTTTCCTTCATTAATTAAATCGGGTAATGTCAATCCTTGATTTTGGTATTGTTTTGCAACAGATACCACAAAACGCAAGTTTGCTTTTGTTAATTTTTCCAAAGCCATTTGGTCGCCGGCTCTAATTTTCTGAGCCAATTCCACCTCTTGCTCGGCAGTAATTAAATCTACTTTTCCAATTTCCTGTAAGTACTTGTCTAATGATGCGGTTTCCCTGTTGGTAACCTGTTTCGTTATTTTAAGTTGTCTCATGTAGTAGCCACTAATTTTTTTAGTTAATATAAAGGGTCTACAATATTATACGTTCAATTCTTAAAAATGTTACAAAATAAATCACAAACATTTTTTTTAGTTTCAAAAACAAATAATAAAAATTTGTGTTTTTGGGAGTTCCCCTTAAGGGTCGGGCTTTCGCCGCTCGCTTTTTTTAGTTGTGAAAACAACAAAAAAAGAGCTCAAACAAACTGCTCAATCCCTAACTCGTGTTGAATTACGATTTTTATATTTTTCCATCAAACTTCCGTCTTCGGTCTTCCGTCTTCGGACTTCCGACTTCTCAACTTCTGATAATAAAAAGCAGGCAACAAAATAAACACAAACAAAGGCTGAATTAAAAACCGCCGAACATAAAAAGTCAATAAATAATTTTGTGTCACATTAAATTTAAGGAGTACAAAAAGCATCAAACTCAATACCACAAAAGCCAGCACATAAAATTTGATCGAAAAATAAAGCGATTTCTTATCATCAAAAACAAAATAAATAATGGCCAAAGAAATGATGGTGTTTAAAAAGTATCTGTAAAAAATATTTAAAAAATAAGCGCCAAAATTCAGTTCGGGAATGGCAGCGTTTAAATAATCGTGCTTAAAATAGTCCAAAAGCGGATCGTAGAAATAAGGCTGAACCAACGCACGAATTAAAATCAGCATCATAAAAAGCACAACAATCAAACCTATCCGAACCGATTTTCTCATTTCTTTAAATTTGAAAAATTCCGAATCCATACAAACCAAAGCAAGAATGTCATTCCGTAAATAATGGACGGAAATATAATTTCATGCAATAAATGTTGATATTGCGGAAATTCATAAAGTGCCATCGAAATAATTACAATCCGTACAATGTTTGTAAAATAAATAAGCAAACTTCCAAACAAAATATACAAAACGGTGGTTTTAAATTTCCCCGCAAAGGCAACAATAAAAGCAATAAATAAAATGATAATACTAATGGCATTGCAGCCTTCTACTATAAAAGCGGTAAATTTGCCGTTTATGAATAATTTAACGGACACTGTTTCGGTATCCTGCATTATTTCAGTCGGATAGCCAAAAATATTTAGTAAATATTTAGTTTGTTCGGCAACAGTTTTGGTGATGGGCGCGCAAGCAAATGGCGCTGTTTCATGTTGTGTTTTTTCTAAATAATAGGAATACAACAAAAACAGCAGCAAATACGTACCAAAAAATTTAATTAAAAATAATACTACCGTTTTATTGCCTTTCACAAAAAAAGAATTTTAATTTTGCATAAAATTACAAATTATTATGAATATACCTCAATTAAAAGAATCGGTAACCTCCATTGCAGAAAGTAATCAATCGGTTTCAGATAAGCGTCAGGCAATTTGCAATTATTTAAAACAAGAAATTGACTATTACCATTGGGTGGGTTTTTATTTTAAAAACGGTGACAAAGCCGAATTAAAATTGGCCGAATTTGCAGGTGAACCAACCCAACACACCATCATTCCGTTTGGAAAAGGCATTTGCGGACAAGTGGCCATCAGCAACAAAAATTTTGTGGTTCCGGATGTCACTGCGCAAGACAATTATATTTCGTGCGGATTTAAAGTGAAAAGTGAAATTGTGATTCCCATTTTTGTGAATGGAGAAAATGTGGGACAAATTGATATCGATTCTCACATCACAAATCCCTTTTCTGAAGCCGATGAACTTTTGCTGGAATTTGTGTGCGAAAAAGTGGCGCAATTAAAATAAATAACCCCAATAAATAGCTGTATTCAATGTTAAAAAAATCCCCAAAAAGCAATAGCAAATCAAAGCGTTTATTCGATAAAATTTCTTTTCTGAACAAACTTTTAGGAAAAAATCAACCTAAAAACACGACCTTGAATTATAACGAAATGGTCTCAAATTTTGAACAAAAAATTAAAAAGACTTTATGAAATTTTATGAGTAATTTGTGTTGTTTAGCCTATTGATAATTAGTAGCTTTGCCGAACATTAACAAACACAACTTATGGGTACTACAAAAAAAGCAAAATCGGCACTGATTTCAGTTTATCACAAAGACGGTTTGGCTCCAATCATACAAAAGTTAAACGACCTTAATATTACAATTTATTCAACGGGAGGTACCGAAAAATTCATTAAAGATATGGGCGTTAACGCAATACCTGTGGAAGAGTTGACTTCTTATCCGTCAATTTTGGGCGGCAGGGTAAAAACTTTGCATCCAAAAGTTTTCGGAGGAATTTTATCAAGAAGAGAAAATGAAACTGATATTTCGCAGTTGGCGCTTTATGAAATTCCCGAAATTGACATTGTAATTGTTGATTTGTATCCGTTTGAAAAAACCGTTGCAAGCCATGTTCCTGAACAAGAAATTATTGAAAAAATTGACATAGGAGGAATTTCTTTAATAAGAGCTGCAGCAAAAAATTTTAACGATGTAATTTGTGTTTCATCACTTAACCAATATGATGAATTTTTAGAAATATTAACCTCAGCAAATGGAGAAACAACATTAGCACAACGCAAAAGTTTTGCTTCAAAAGCATTTGCGGTTTCCAGCCATTACGACAGCGCAATTTTCAACTATTTAAATGAAGGTGAATTGTCATTTCGTCAAAGTTTCGACAAAGTTTCTGTTTTGCGTTACGGCGAAAACCCGCACCAAAAAGGTTACTTTTTTGGAAATCTGGACGAACTTTTCGATATACTTCACGGAAAAGAACTTTCCTACAATAATTTACTGGATGTTGATGCGGCCATAAATTTGATGGACGAGTTTAAAAATGACGCTCCAACTTTTGCCATTTTAAAACACAACAATGCATGTGGCGTTGCACAAAGAGACACGTTAAAACAAGCTTATTTGGATGCATTAGCTGCCGACCCAACTTCTGCTTTTGGCGGTGTTTTAATTTCGAATAAAGCGATTGATTTGGAAACTGCCGAAGAAATTCACCAACTTTTTTGTGAGGTTGTGATTGCGCCAAGCTATAGCAATGAGGCGTTGGAACTTCTTAAAGGCAAGAAAAACAGAATTATATTGGTGCAAAAGGCTATTGAATTGTCAAACACACAATATCGAACTGCATTAAACGGCGTTCTTTTTCAAGATAAAAACAACAAAACCGATTCGATTGACGTTGTAGAGTTTGTGACGTTAGAAAAACCATCAGACAGAGAACTGGAAGATTTACTTTTTGCATCAAAAATTTGTAAACACACCAAGTCAAACACGATTGTGTTTGCCAAAAATAAACAACTTTTTGCCAGCGGAACCGGACAAACAAGTCGTGTAGATGCTTTAGAACAGGCAATTGTGAAAGCCAAACATTTCAATTTTGATTTAAATGGCGCAGTGATGGCGAGTGATGCTTTTTTCCCATTTCCCGATTGTGTGGAGATAGCCGACAATGCAGGAATTACTGCTGTAATTCAGCCAGGAGGTTCTATTAAGGACCAATTGTCGATTGATTATTGCAATGAACACAAAATGTCTATGATATTTACGGGCACACGTCATTTCAAACACTAATTTAAGTAACTTTGTAGCATTTCAAATTTAATAAACATTAAAAGAATATGGGTTTTTTCGACTTTATGACAGAGGACATTGCAATTGATTTAGGCACTGCCAACACACTTATTATTCATGAAGGTAAGGTAGTTGTAGATGAGCCGTCAATAGTTGCAAGAGACAGAAGTTCAGGGAAAATTATTGCAACTGGCAAAAAAGCGAGTTTAATGCAAGGAAAAACGCATGAAAACATTAAAACAATCCGACCTTTAAAAGATGGTGTAATCGCCGATTTTGAAGCTTCGGAACAGATGATAAAAGAGTTTATAAAAAATATTCCAAGCATTAAAAAACGGTTTTTTGCACCTTCATTGCGTATGGTTATTTGTATTCCTTCCGGAATTACTGAAGTGGAAAAACGTGCTGTAATTGACTCTGCAGAACATATGAATGCTAAAGAAATTTTCTTAATTCATGAACCAATGGCAGCATCCATAGGTATTGGGATTGATATTATGCAGCCTAAAGGAAATATGATTATTGATATAGGCGGAGGAACAACGGAAATTGCGGTAATTGCTTTGGGCGGCATTGTTTGTGATAAATCCATTAAAGTTGCTGGTGATGTTTTTACCAACGATATTTCTTATTATATGAGAACACAACATAATTTATATGTTGGGGAACGCACTGCTGAAAGAATAAAAATTCAAGTTGGTGCCGCTACGGAAGATTTAGAAGTTCCGCCAGAAGATATGCTTGTTCAGGGGCGTGATTTATTGAGCGGTAAACCAAAACAAGTTCAGGTTTCTTATAGAGAAATTTCAAAAGCATTGGACAAATCTATTTTGCGAATTGAAGATGCTGTTATGGAAACACTCTCCAAAACACCACCCGAATTGGCAGCCGATATTTATAACACCGGAATTTATTTGGCCGGCGGCGGATCAATGCTTCGCGGATTAGACAAGCGTTTGTCAAGAAAAACAGATTTGCCTGTGTACATTGCTGAAGACCCTTTAAGAGCCGTAGTTAGAGGTACAGGAATTGCATTAAAAGATCTCGAAAAATATAAAAATGTATTAATGAAATAGGTTAATTTTCTATTGTTTCTATGCGGCAAATCATTTATTTTATTAAAAAATTCAGATACTTTCTGCTGTTTATAGTTTTAGAAACATTGGCTTTTATTTTGATTATTCAAAACAATTCCTATCAACAAAGTAAATTTGTAAATTCAGCGAACGCAATCACCGGAGGTCTTTACAATAAAGCAAATTACATAAATGAATTTTTTCATTTAAGAAAAGATAACCAACTTTTAAGTGAAGAAAATGTCCGTTTAAAAAACTTATTGGAAGCAAGAGAAAATAAGTTTGTTCTGGACAGCTTCACAGTAATAGACAGTTCCCTTTATTTTCAAAAATATGACTATTCCACTGCAAAAATTATCAATAATAATTACACTAAACGGAATAATTTTTTAACTCTGAATAAAGGTGCTAAACATGGATTGGCTCCGGACTTGGGTGTTATAAACAGCAAAGGAATAATAGGCGTTATTAAAAATGTATCTCCAAAATTTGCTACGGTACTTTCAATTTTAAACAGTAATTCTAACATTAATGTGCGTTTGAAAAATAGCAATCATTTTGGAACTATGGTATGGAACGGAAAGGATTACAATATAACTCAGGTGATTGACATTCCAAGACAGGCGTTAGTTAAAGCTGGTGATACCATTGTTACTGGTGGTAAATCAGCCATTTTTCCTGAAGGAATAGAAGTAGGTGTGGTAAAAGATTTTAAGTATGCTCAAAACAAATATCAGATTATTAATATTTTGTTATTTAATGATATGAGCGCTATTGGTGAAGTTCAGATTGTTAAAAATCTTTACAAGGATGAACAAATAAATATTGAACAAAGCGTTGTAAATGAATAATATAGCATTAAATAACGTCATTCGCTTTGTAGGCCTTTTGTTTTTGCAGGTATTTATTTTAAATCATGTGAACATATTTGGTCACATAAATCCGATGGTTTACATTGCTTGGGTATTTTTATATCCTGTTAGAAAAACAAGGGGTTTATTTTTGATCCTAAGTTTTTTGTTGGGAATTTCAATAGATTTTTTCTCGGATTCCGGAGGTGTCAACGCGTTTGCAATCACATTTATTGCCTATTTTAGACTTCCAATATTGATGGCTGTTTTAAGAAAATCGGATCTTGATTATGCGCAATTCAACTTAAAAACACTTACGTTTAATAAAATTATTTTATTTATTTCCATACTAACGATTATTCATCATTTCATTATTTTTAGCTTGGAATATTTTAATTTTAGTGAACTCTTAAACATTATTTCAGGCACCATTTTAACAAGTATTTTTACCATACTTATAAGTTTTTTGGGAATTACCTTTTTTACCAAAAAGAAGTAGAGGACACTTTTTACAAAATATTTTTATATTTAGAAGAATGAATATCAGTATAGCATCGTATCTTTCACAATCAATAAAAATAATCAGATGAAACGCACTGGCTTATTGTCTTTTTTAATTATTTTTATAGGAGTCGTATATATTGCGAGGTTGTTTTATTTACAAGTTTTAGACAATTCTTTTAACACGCCAACGCTTAATAATTCGGCAGTAAAGGTCATGTATGACTACCCGGAAAGAGGGTATATTTTCGACAGAAATGGAATTTTGTTAGTCGCCAACCAATTGTCCTATGATGTTATGGTTATTCCCCGAGAGGTTAAGCCTATGGACACTGTTGCGTTTTGCGCTCTACTAAAAATTACAAAAGAAGAATTTGTTGAAAAAATCGACAAAGCTTCACGCTATTCCACCAGAATACCTTCTACTTTTTTACAGCAGGTTTCAAAAGACGATTATGCATCTTTGCAAGAAATATTGTATAAGTTTAAAGGATTTTATATTCAAAAACGTTCATTACGAGAGTATCCAAAGAGTTCTGCGGCAAATGTGCTGGGCTACATTAGCGAAGTAAATGAAACAATGATCAGTAACAACCCAAAGTATCATTTGGGTGAATTAATTGGCACGGCAGGCGTTGAAAAATCTTATGAAGAGGTGTTGAGAGGAACAAAAGGCGTTAAATTTATTCAGCGAGATCGATTTAATAAAGAAATAGGTTCCTTTAAAGACGGTTTGTATGATACACTTCCAATTTCTGGAAATGACATTACGTTGACCATTGATGCGGTGCTACAGCAATATGGAGAAGCTTTAATGGCAAATAAACGCGGTGGCATTGTAGCGATTGAACCTTCAACAGGAGAAATATTGGCCATGGTTTCCATGCCAACGTACGATCCAAATTTAATGGTGGGCAGAGAGCGATCAAAAAATTTCACTAAATTGTATCTCGACAGTGTGAGTAAGCCATTGCTGGATAGAGGTTTACAGGCGCAATATCCGCCAGGTTCACCTTTTAAAGTGATATCGGCTTTGGTTGCCATGCAGGAAAACGTAATTACCACAGGATCCTCCATTCAATGTTTTGGGGGCTATAAATATGGATCTGGAAAAGGTTCTTTTATGAAATGTCACTGTGAAACCGGAGGAAGTCCAGTTGCATTAAATATAGCGATTTACCGTTCTTGTAACAGTTATTTTGCGAATGCTTACCGAAAAACAATCGATAAGTTTCCAACGCCAACAGATGGGGTAAATGCATGGGCCAAGCATTCAGAAAGTTTTGGGCTGGGAAATTATTTAGACAACGATTTGTCAGTTGGGCAAAAGGGGAATATACCAAATGGAAATTTGTATAATAAAATTTATCCAAACGGAAGATGGCGTTCTACAGCAACAATTTCCAATTCCATTGGGCAAGGTGAGGTGTTAACAACACCAATTCAGTTGGCGAATATGACTGCAGCAATTGCGAATGAAGGGTTTTATTATATTCCTCATATTGCAAAAAAAATTAAAGGCAGACCGTTGGATAAAAAATTTACCACACCCATTTATACCACAATAGATAAAAAGCATTTCAAACCTGTGATAGAAGGTTTGTTTGATGTATTTGAAAATCCGCGCGGAACTGCAAGAGGATCTCGTGTAGAAGGACTCGAGATAAGCGGTAAAACAGGAACATCTGAAAACCCACATGGGCAAGACCATTCCATATTTATTGCTTTTGCGCCAAAAGACAATCCGAAAATAGCCATCGCCGTTTTTGTTGAAAATGGTTATTGGGGATCTCGATGGGCGGGTCCGATTGCAACGTTAATGATTGAAAAATATTTAACGGGCAAAATTGAAAGACCATTGATTGAAGAAAGAATGTTGAAGGGCAGTATTCAGGAAGAATACGACAAACAGTTAAAATAACGCATAAAAGTTGAGAAACAGAAAAGACAATATATTTTACGGAATTGATTGGATCTTGGTCTTGTTTTATTTCGTTTTCATCTTTTTAGGGTGGATTAATATCTATGCGGCAACAATTAGTGAAAATCAGTTCGATTTATTAAATTTTACAACCGAGTACGGAAAACAACTTATTTGGATAGGGTTTAGCATTCCAATAATCTTACTTATTTTATTGTTTGAGGCCAAATTTTACGAAAAATACGCAGTAATTATTTACATGATTTTTCTGGCATTGCTTGCAGGACTTTTTGTTTTTGGCAAAAACATAAATGGATCAACGTCTTGGTACGCTATAGGAAATTTTAGTCTGCAGCCTTCAGAATTTGCAAAAGCCGCAACAGCATTGGCGATAGCCAAATTGGTGAGTGATAAAATGTTTAACTTAAAAAAGTTGAGCACGCAAATGCAGGCGTTTTTGCTCTTATTTTTTCCTGCAATTCTGATTATATTGCAGCCCGATCCTGGTTCGGCATTGGTTTATGGCGCATTTATTTTTGTATTGTACAGGGAAGGATTGCCTTTTTATTACATTACCGTAGGCTTTATTGCCTTATTTCTGTTTGTAATTACCCTTATTTTAGGCTTCGAAGTAACACTCATAAGTTCACTGGCATTATTTATTTGTATCCTTCTTTATTTTATTTTCTACAGACCAAGGGCTTTTAGAAAGGGATGGATTAAAATAATAGGCATTTACCTGATGTCGGCCATGTTTATTTTCAGTGTAGATTTGGTTTTTAATCATGTATTTAAACAACATCACCGAGATAGATTTGACATTATACTTGGTAAAACTGTGGATATGAAGGGTGTTGGATACAATACCGACCAATCGGTTACCACAATTGCTTCAGGAGGCTTTTTTGGCAAAGGATTTTTAGAAGGGGAACGAACACAGGGCAATTTTGTGCCAGAGCAAAAAACAGATTATATTTTCACCACTGTTGGCGAGGAGTGGGGATTTCTAGGCAGCGCCCTTGTCATCATTTTGTTTGTGGCCTTTTTACTTAGAATTATCGATAGGGCGGAACAGCAAAAATCCAAATTCAGCAGAATTTATGGGTACAGCATTGTAGCCATATTTTTTATGCATTTCGTGATAAATATAGGAATGGTTATAGGATTGGTGCCAACCATTGGAATTCCATTGCCCTTTTTTAGTTATGGAGGATCCGCGCTTTGGGGATTTACGGTACTTCTTTTTATCTTTATTCGGCTTGATGCCAATAAAACCTATGAGTGGTAGTAACTGCCTTCTATGGTTGTAAATCAGTTTCGTCTTTAAAATATTCTAAAGTTTTTTGCAATAGCCTAAGAAATTCAAAACGGAATTTCAAATAGTCTAACAGTGTAATTTATTTAAAAGCATCGGGTTAGGAAAAAAGTTAAAAGATGTCTTAGCTTATGTTGCTTTAGAAAATAAGGGTACCCAGTTTATGCGTTTAAGTCGCCCAGCATTACATACTGATTGATTACAATAATCAGAATTTATTGTAAACAAAAAAGCATCGCCAAACGGGATGCTTTTTTAAATTAATAGGTTTAAAATTTTTATAGGGCAGCTACGTGCTTAGCCAATTTAGATTTTAAGTTACCCGCTTTATTTTTGTGGATAACATTTTTCTTTGCTAATTTATCAAGCATTGAAACTACTTTTGGAAATAACGCTACAGCTTCTTCCTTTTCGGTTGCAGCACGTAAGTTTCTAACAGCATTACGAGTTGTTTTATGCTGATATTTATTTCTTAGTTGCTTCGCGCGATTACTTCTTATTCTCTTTAATGCTGACTTGTGATTTGCCATTTTTATTTTTTTTAACTTTTTTGTAGTCCGTAGGGGAATCGAACCCCTGTTACCAGGATGAAAACCTGGCGTCCTAACCCCTAGACGAACGGACCATTATGTATTTATTAACAAACATTATTTTGTCAATGCGGATGCAAAAATACAACTATTTTCTACACCACAAAATGTTTTTTAAAAAAATTAATAAGCTTTTGCAAATAATACTCTTTGAGTCGACTTTTTCCCAGTAAATACGCACTTTCCTTCTTCAATTTTATTATTTAAAGGGATGCATCTTATCGTTGCTTTTGTTAAATCTTTAATTTTTTCTTCGGTTTCTGGGGTACCATCCCAATGCGCTGAAATAAATCCGCCCTTTGTTTCTAATATTTTTTTAAATTCCTCAAACGAGTCAGCTTCGGTAATATGTGTTTCTCTATAATTTAGCGCTTTTTGATATAAATTATCTTGAATTTCTTTCAATGTTTTTTCAACATATTCAACAACAGTATCTTGAGAAATATTTTGTTTTTCAAGGTTGTCTCTGCGAGCTATTTCCAAAGTGCCGTTTTCTAAATCTTTCGGGCCCATCGCAATTCTTAATGGCACACCTTTTAGTTCGTATTCTGCAAATTTCCATCCAGGTTTATAGGCAGTTCGGTCATCATATTTTACTGAAATTCCCTTTTTGCGCAATTCGGTAACAATTTCATTAATTCTTGCTGAAATAGCGTCTAATTGCTCATCCGTTTTATGAATTGGAATAATTACGACCTGAATTGGCGCAAGGTTTGGAGGTAATACCAAGCCTAAATCATCGGAATGGGTCATAATTAATGCGCCTATCAACCGTGTGGAAACACCCCAAGATGTTGCCCAAACATATTCTTGTTTTCCTTCTTTTGAAGTAAACTTGACATCAAATGCTTTTGCGAAATTTTGACCTAAAAAGTGAGATGTTCCAGCTTGTAACGCTTTTCCGTCCTGCATTAATCCTTCAATACAATAGGTTTCCAAAGCGCCTGCAAATCGTTCGCTTTCTGTTTTTAAACCTTTTATTACAGGCATTGCCATAAAATTCTCTGCAAAATTGCCATAAACATCTAAAATCAACTCCGCTTCTTTGATGGCTTCTGTTTCCAAAGCGTGCGCAGTGTGACCTTCTTGCCATAAAAATTCGGCAGTACGCAAAAATAAACGGGTACGCATTTCCCAGCGCACAACATTTGCCCATTGGTTAATTAAAAGCGGCAAATCTCGGTAAGATTGAATCCATCCTTTATAGGTGCTCCAAATTATGGCCTCACTTGTTGGTCGAACAATTAATTCTTCCTCCAGTTTCGCATTTGGGTCAACCATCAATTTCCCCGGCTTGTCTGGATCATTCTTTAAGCGATAATGAGTTACAACGGCACACTCTTTGGCAAATCCTTCGGCATTCTTCTCTTCAGCTTCAAACATACTTTTAGGAACAAAGAGCGGAAAGTACGCATTTTCGTGACCAGTTTCCTTAAACATTCTATCCAATTCTGCTTGCATTTTCTCCCAAATTGCGTAGCCGTAAGGCTTAATAACCATACAGCCTCTAACGCCCGAGTTTTCTGCTAAATTTGCTTTAACCACAAGCTCATTATACCACTTGGAATAGTCTGTTTCTCTTTTTGTTAAATTCTTGCTCATAATCAAAAGTTTGGCATAAATGTTGCGCCTATTTTAATGAAAATTATTAATTTCGACAAAATTAGTTTTTTTTAGATAGTTCAACAATAAAAACCACAATTGATTATGAAAGCTTCAAAAATAATTAACCAAAAACGCTTGCAAATTGGCCTTTTAGTGGTGCTGTTTGCCGGTTTAAATTCTTGTGGAACTTATCAAAGTGCCTACAGTGGTGACGATGATGGCATTTATGCTTCAAATAATCAAACCAGAAATGAAGTGGTGATTGTTGAAAATCAATCTAATTTTGATCGCAATTATTTTTCAAAACAATTGGAAGATCTTCAAAATTTAAAGCAAGAAGATACTTTTACGGAGATTGATGATTATTATTACGATGATGCCAATGTTCAAGATGACCAGTTATACACGAATTACAATGAACCTTGGGGTTATAGTGGTGATGTTGTTATTAACATCAACAGCGGTTTTGGCTATATGAGTCCTAATTATTATTGGTATAACCCATTTTACGAACCTTATTACAATTATTACCCATATTATTACAATCCTTGGAGATTCAATTATTACAATCCTTATTATTCTTATGGATACAATCCTTATAATTACGGATACTATGGAAATTATTACAGCCCTTATCGTTCTTATTACAACAATTATCCTAACTATTATGACAGGTATGAAAGTTATGGCAAAAGAACAAGCCGTAATACAGGAATAAGGTCAGACAACTCAAATTTATCCACTATTAGCAGAAGAAGCAGTATACAGAATAATTCGGCAAGAGGAAATGTGAACACTTCAAACAGAAGAGCAACTGATGGGAATTTAAACAGAAATAACAATATCAACAGAAATAATACTATTGACAGACAGCCAACAAGATCAAACAACACCATTAACAGAGGCTCAAATACCATTCAAAGAGGGTCAAATAACAATACGATTCAAAGGTCTTCATCAACCAGAAGAAATTCGTCATATAATTTTTCACCGGTGAATGTGAACAGAGCGACATCGGTTAACCCAAATACGAATGCAATAATTAGAGTAAATCCGAGTAATTCGGCGAATCAAAATTCAAGCGCTGCTCCAAATACTGTTAGAAGAGAAAACACGGGCAATAATGTCAGGACTGAAAATAACACAAATACGGTTAGAAGAGAATCTAATACCAATTCAAACAACAATTCCTATAACACAAGAAGTTCTGGAAATAATAATTCTTCGGTAAACAGAAGTTCAAATACCGAAAGTAGAAGCAGCTCATCGCAATCATCTTCTTCAAATTCATCAACAAGAAGCAATTCAAGAAGAGATTAATAAAAATTTTAGGTTTAAATAATTCGAAAATTATGAAGAAATTATATTTAGCGGCAACCTTGTTATGCTTTGGTTATATTTTAAATGCACAAACATTGGGGTATAATGATTTGGGTGCAATATTTTCTAAAGAAAATATTAATGGTACCGCGCGATACAATGCAATGAGCGGTGCTTTTGGCGCCTTGGGAGGTGATTTGTCGGCTATGGAAATAAACCCTGCCGGAGCTGCTGTGTTTTTGAAAAGCGAATTTGCCATTTCATTAAACAACAGAAACGTCAAAACAATGGCTGGTTTTTATGGAAACAATTCCCCGGCGCGCCCAGCGACATCGAGAGGCCGAGCCCGAGCACGTCGCGGGTCTGCGTCGGGTCGATCACCCCGTCGTCCCACAGGCGGGCGGTGGCGTAGTAGGGATTGCCTTCGGTCTCGTACTTGTCGCGGATCGGGGCCTTGAATGCCTCCTCCGCCTCGGCGGGCCAGGCCTCCCCGCGCGCCTCGATGTTGTCGCGACGCAGCGTCGCGAGCACGCTCGCCGCCTGCTCCCCACCCATCACGGAAATGCGCGAATTCGGCCAGGTGAACAGGAAGCGCGGCGAATAGGCACGCCCGCACATGCCGTAATTGCCCGCACCGAAGGACCCGCCGGTGATGACCGTGAATTTCGGCACGTTCGCGCAGGCGACGGCCGTGACGAGCTTCGCGCCATCCTTCGCGATGCCGCCGGTCTCGTACTTCCGCCCCACCATGAAGCCCGCGATGTTCTGCAGGAACAGCAGCGGGA
>JAWOHJ010000043.1:0-9252 GCA_046485225.1 Lutibacter sp.
AATTTAAGCCATGGCACATAAAAAAGGAGTCGGTAGTTCAAAAAACGGTAGGGAATCGGAATCGAAGCGACTAGGAGTAAAAATATTTGGTGGGCAAGCTGCAATTGCTGGTAACATTATTGTTCGTCAAAGAGGAACTCAACACCATCCTGGTGATAACGTATATATGGGAAAAGATCATACTTTACACGCTAGAGTGGACGGTTTGGTGAAATTCTCAAAAAGAAAAGACAATAAATCATTTGTTTCTATCGATCCAATCGAAGCATAACATTTAGATTTTAACTATTCTAAAAGCCCAAAATTAAATTTTGGGCTTTTTTTTATGCGCTATTTACTACATTTGCGCTTATGTACTTTTTATACGACTTACTTATTTTGTTTGCCGGTTTTGTGTTAAAAATAACGGCGCTTTTCAATAAAAAAATCCAACTTTTTATTGATGGAAGAAAACAAACTTTTACCAAATTACAGCAGGCAATTGACAAAACGGATGAAGTGATTTGGATGCACTGCGCTTCTTTGGGCGAATTTGAACAGGGAAGGCCAATTATTGAAAAACTTAAATTAAAATTCCCAACTAAAAAAGTGGTGCTCACTTTTTTTTCACCATCAGGCTATGAAGTTCGAAAAAATTATGAATTTGCCGATGTGGTTTGTTACTTGCCTTTAGATTCCGCTCAAAACGCGAAAAGATTTCTTGATATTGTTCATCCGCAACTGGCCATTTTCGTGAAATATGAGTATTGGCCGAATTTATTGAAAGAACTTAAAATAAGGAATATTGAAACGTTGCTGATTTCAGGGATATTCAGGGAAAATCAGTCGTTTTTTAAATCATATGGCGGTTGGATGCGGAAATCGCTGACTGCTTTTTCTCGTTTTTTTGTGCAGGACGAAAACTCCAAACAATTGCTGAACAGCATCAATTTCAACAATGTTACCGTTAGTGGCGACACACGTTTCGATCGTGTTTTTGAAATTACGCAACAGAACAACAAACTGCCTTTTATAGAAGAATTTATCGACAATAAATACACGCTTGTTGCCGGAAGCACCTGGAAAGAAGACGAAATGATGCTGGTGGATTATATCAACAATAAGGCTTCGGAAAACGAAAAATTTATTATTGCCCCGCACAATATCAACCCAAAAGATATTGCCGATCTTAAAAACAGCATTTCCAAAAAAGTTGTTTTGTTTTCAGAAAAACCCTTTGACGTTGCTCAGGATGGTAAAAATCTTTCCGACTATCAGGTTTTTATCATTGACACTATTGGGATTTTAACTAAAATATACAGTTATGCCTCAATTGCTTATGTTGGTGGCGGATTCACAAAAACCGGAGTTCACAATGTTTTGGAACCGGCAACTTTTGGCATTCCAATACTTATTGGACCTAATTATCATAAATTTAATGAAGCCATCGATTTGGTTAAAAATAAGGCTTGCTTTGTTGTGGATAATTCTAAAGAATTATCTTTACATTTAGATAAATTTTTTCAGTCAGATGAATTGCGACTGAAAACTGGGGAAAGCGCAAAAAAACAGGTGGTTGATAAAACAGGAGCAACCGCCAAAATTTTAGAATTTATAGCAAAATGAGAGAAAAACTAGAAAAATATTATTCATTTGTTTTTGAAAAGGAATTGATTGATGAAATCGTTCAGGTAGGAGTTTATAAAAAATTGCGCGAAAATGAAATATTGGTCGATTTAGGCGATAAAATGAAAGGCATTCCTTTATTGCTGGAAGGCGCCATTAAAATTGTGCGAGAAGATAAAAACGGCGAGGAGATTTTATTGTATTTTTTAGAACGCGGCGACACTTGTGCCAGTTCTTTTGCAAGTGCCATCTCAAATGGCAAGTGCGGCATTAGAGCCACCGCAGAAAAAGAATCTGAAATTATTTTTCTGCCGAAAGAAAAACTGGATGAATGGATGTTAAAATACAAATCTTGGAGAAATTTTGTGATTGAAAGTTACAACATCCGGTTAAATGAGATGATGGAAACTATCGACAGCCTTGCTTTTATGAATATGAGTGAGCGACTGTATAAATATTTGACGGACAAAGCTCAAATTATGAGAGAAACCTCACTAAACACCACGCATCAAGATATTGCTTACGATATGCATACTTCTCGTGTTGTTATTTCAAGATTGCTCAAGCAACTTGAAAATGAGGGTAAAATTAAACTGCATAGAAATAAGATTGAGATATTGGAATTTTAAATTAAGTGATGTAAGTCACAAAATAATTTAATTTTTAAGATATTTTTGAAAATTTTAAATAAATAGATTATGGATTTTATCATGCAGCCTTGGGAATGGTATATCGCCGGTCCTATAATTTCGTTTATCATGTTTTTGCTCTATTATTTTGGTGAACGATTTGGTGTGTCATCTAATTTGGAAACATTTTGTTCCATTGGTGGCGCCGGAAAGTTTGTAAACTACTTTAAAATTGACTGGAGAGACAATCTTTGGAATTTAATTTTTATTGCCGGCTCTATTGCTGGCGGTTTTATAGCCTCAAATTATTTAACAACTACAGATGCTGTTGCCATAAATCCGCAAACAGTTCAGGATTTGGCCGAAATTGGCATCATGAATGCAGGCCAATCGTATCTGCCTGATGAAATTTTTAGTGTAGATACCATGCTTACTTTAAAAGGTTTCTCAATCTTAATCATTGCAGGTTTTTTGGTTGGTTTTGGTGCCCGATGGGCTGGAGGCTGCACGTCTGGACACGCAATTGTTGGGTTGAGCAATTTAGAATTGGCCTCATTAATTGCTGTAATTGGATTTTTTATTGGAGGTTTGGCGATGACTTGGTTAATTTTACCCCTAATATTTTAGCGTTATGAAGTTTATAAAGTTTTTTTTAGTGGGTATTCTTTTCGGAATTGTAATGAGCAAGGCCGAAATTATTTCGTGGTACAGAATATACGAAATGTTTAAGTTCCAGTCGTTTCATATGTACGGAATTATTGGTTCCGCAATATTTTTGGGGATGGTAAGCATGTTTTTATTCAAGAAAAAGATGGTTAAAACTTTCAAGGGAGAAGATATATTTGTGATGCCTAAAAAAGAGGGATTGTCCCGTAACCTTTTGGGCGGAATTCTCTTCGGATTGGGTTGGGCGTTGGCCGGCGCTTGTCCGGGGCCAATGTTTGTGCTCATCGGAAAAGGTGTGGTTTCAATTCTGGTGGTCATTTTTGGCGCTACGTTGGGCGCGTTTTTTTACGGAGTTTACAAGGATAAATTACCTCATTAAAAAAAATGAAAATACACGATATTGTTGCAGCTAATTTTTCTGAGTTATTCGAGGAAAATTTACGAACTGAAATTTGCAACAATGGTATTTTAAAATCTGTAGAAGCTGATAAAATAATTATAGATGTTAGAACAGATATTGAGTTTATTCCCTTAATTGTCTCAGGAATTGTAAAAGTAAAGCGTCGCGACGGAAAAGGAAATGGCATTTTTTTACATTATTTAAAACCAAAACAAACCAGCGCAATTGCCATCACTTATGCAATCGAAAACAAAAAATGTGAAATTAGGCTTGAAGCTGAAAGTAACGTAACATACATAGCGATTCCTGCAAAAGTTGTAGTTTCGTGGTTTTTAAAATACGGCACGTGGCGTACTTTTTATTTTAAATTGAATCATCAGCAAACGGCTTATTTAGTTGAAAAAATTAATGACATCGCTTTTGAAAATTTAGAGTTCAGGTTGATAAAATATTTGGAATACACCAGTTTAACAACCGATAAAAACACCATCAATAAAAAGCATTTTGACATTGCGCGCGATTTGAAGGTTTCCCGGGAAGCAATATCAAGGATTTTGGAAAAACTGGAAAAAGACGAAATAGTAACATTGGGAAGAAATAAAATCACCCTGAATTAATGGAGTTATTAGATAAATTCGGAAGAAAAATTACCTACTTGCGATTGGCAGTCACCGACCGTTGCAATTTGCGTTGCCAATACTGCATGCCGGCCCAAGGAATTGATATTGTTGACAGAACGGAATTGCTTTCCTATAAAGAAATGTACCGAATTACGCGAGTGCTTTCTGAATTAGGCGTTAATAAAGTGCGTCTAACAGGTGGCGAACCATTTGTGCGAAAAGATTTTGTAAACTTTTTGGAATCGCTTTCATTTAATGATAAACTCGATGAAATTAACATCACCACCAACGGCGCTTTAATTTCAAACCACATCGATAAATTAGAAGAATATAAAATAAATGCCATTAATTTAAGTTTGGACAGCCTTCAGAAGGAAAAATTTGCAAAAATTACCCGCCGTGATGTTTTTGACAGTGTTTATGACACTTTTGAAAAGCTCGAAAAAAGCAATTTAAAATTAAAAGTAAACGTAGTAGTACAGTCGGGCGTGAATACCGATGAGATTATCGATTTTATTGAACTCACCAAAAATAAGGATATTGCCGTTCGTTTTATTGAAGAAATGCCTTTTAACGGAAAAGGGCAAAGAGACATTTCTGAAGTTTGGAATTTTAAAAAAATACTGAACCATATCAAAAGTAATTATTCGGATGTTGTGCCTGTTTTATCCAAAAAATCTTCAACTTCAGTAAATTACCGTATCCCAAATTATCAGGGAACTTTTGGAATAATTCCCGCATTTACGCGCACTATTTGCAGTGATTGCGACCGAATTCGCATTACTTCCACAGGCTTGTTTAAAAACTGTTTGTTTGATGGCGGCGTTTTTAACGTTCGTGATTTTATAAGAAATGGCGCGAGCGATGAGGAGCTAAAACAACTGTTTATCGATACCGTTCACCACAAACCAGAAAACGGTTTTATTGCCGAGGATTCTAGGGGAAACGCGGTTTCGGAAAGTATGTCTACCATTGGAGGTTAACCAAAAAATCACCATTGACTGTTTAAAATTATGACATCGAATGTTGTTTCCGCTTAGTTTGACCATAATCGGATAATTTTAAACAACAAGATTATTCACTTATTTCTTTTTATCTTCCTTTTAGCTGAGTTTTATATTTATTTTTTATGATAAAATATATTTTGTTTAATATATTTTGTTTAACGTTAAACATTTTATATCTTTGTGCTCAAATATTTATATGATGAAAGCAAAAAAGAAACTTACTGCCAATATGTTATTTTCAAATTACATGAATTATGTTTTGGAAAATAATTCGAACCCGCCATCGGTCTATTCTTTCGCGAAGGCAAATGATTTTGAAGAAGCCGATTTTTATAAATTTTACGGCTCTTTTGAAGCTTTGGAAAAGGCCGTTTTCGCTACATTTTTCGATAATACTATAGAAATGTTGGCCAAAAGCGAAGAATTTCAATCGTTTGATGCCCGCAACAAATTGCTTAGTTTTTATTTCACTTTTTTCGAAAACCTGACCGCCAACAGAAGTTACGTGGTTTATGCACTAAAAATGCATAAAAATAATATGAAAGCTTTGGGGAAATTGTCGGAATTAAAACATCGGTTTACCCAATTTATTAGCGAGCTGGAAATAGAAATGATTGATGTTAAACAAGATAAACTAAAGAAATTTCAAGATAAAACGCTCGAAGAAAGCGCTTGGATCCAATTATTGGTCACCATAAAATTTTGGTTGGATGACACCTCCGCTTCCTTCGAAAAAACAGATATTTTTATTGAAAAATCCTTAAACGCAAGTTTCGATTTGTTAAATGTTCAACCGTTAAAAAGCATTATCGATTTGGGTAAATTTTTATTCAAAGAAAAAATGAATCCCAAACTTTAAGCTTATGAAAACCATAGATTATATTCCAACCTCAAAAATTTCACGGGCTTCAAAATTGGTGCAAACCGGTGCCAAAGTTGGTGTTAATTACCTAAAATTTTATGGTGATAAAATGATCAATTCTGAAGTGGACGCCAAAGAAAGATTGAACAAATCGAATGCGGCCGATATTTATGACGGACTTAAAAACCTAAAGGGAAGCGCTTTAAAAGTAGCCCAAATGCTGAGTATGGAAAAAAACATATTGCCAAGCGCTTATGTTGAAAAGTTTTCCCTGGCGCAGTTTTCGGTTCCGCCATTGTCTCCGGCTCTGGTGCTAAAAACGTTTAAACGTTATTTTGGAAAATCACCCAACGAAATTTATGACACTTTTAATGCATCTTCTGTAAATGCCGCAAGTATCGGACAGGTTCACCGAGCTGAAAAAGACGGCAAAAAACTGGCTGTAAAAATTCAATACCCTGGCATTGCGGGAAGCATTTCTTCAGATTTAGCGATGGTGAAACCTATTGCGATGAGTATGTTCAACATTAAAGGAAAAGGTTCCGACCGCTATTTTAAGGAAGTGGAAGACAAATTGATTGAAGAAACCAATTATTTATTGGAAATTAAGCAAAGCAAAGAAATTTCAAAAGCTTGCGCACACATTCCAAATTTGCTTTTTCCAACCTATTATGAAGCGCTTTCAACAGAGCAAATCATCACAATGGATTGGATGACCGGACTGCATCTTTCTGAATTTACAAAAGAAAATACTGATCAGGAAAAGTCCGATAAATTGGGCCAGGCCTTGTGGGATTTTTTCATGTATCAAATTCATGTGCTTAAAAAAGTGCACGCAGATCCGCATCCGGGAAATTTTCTGATTACAAAAAATACAGAATTGATTGCCCTGGATTTTGGTTGTATCAAAGAAATACCAAACGATTTTTATGTGCCTTATTTTGAATTGGTGAATCCGGAAATGATTAACAATCCGACTATCTTTAGAGAAAAACTGTTCGAATTGGAAATTTTACGGGAAGATGATTCAAAAGAAGAAATCGTGTTTTTTACAGGAATGTTTCACGAAATGCTGACCTTATTTACGCAACCGTTTCAGCAGGAAGAATTTGATTTTTCAGATGCCGTTTTCTTTCAAAAAATAGCGTCGTTGGCCGAAAGTTATGCAAAAAGCACCGAGTTAAAGAATATGAATGGAAACAGAGGTTCCAAGCATTTCATATACATCAACAGAACATTTTTCGGATTGTATAATTTAATGTTCGATTTAAAAGCCAAAAATGTTAAAATTAATAGTTACAAAACGCTCTAAGATTACCTTATGACTGCCGCTGATTACATTATTGACAAAGAGTTAAACGCCATTGCAATTGACCGAATTATTGAAATGGCCTGGGAAGACAGAACACCTTTCGAGGCCATTCAATTTCAGTTTGGCCTCGCTGAAAAAGAAGTGATTAAATTGATGCGAAATCAATTAAAATTAACCAGTTTTAATTTGTGGCGCAAAAGGGTCAACAGCAAAATTAGCCAGAAACATCTAAAAAAGAGAAGCGAAGAAATTACCCGTTTTAAATGTTCCAGACAAAGGACTATCAGCGTGAATAAAATTTCAAAACGTTAGAGAAACTCAATAAATTAGCACAAATGCACTTTACACAAATCGACATCAAAAATCTGGAACGCGTTAAACGACTCAATTTAATCAATTCAATTACCGGCATAAAACCCGCAAATTTAATTGGCACAATTTCGTCAAGACAAGAGACAAATTTGGCCATTTTTAGTTCAGTAATGCATTTGGGAAGCGACCCCGCGCTATTGGGTTTTATTTTACGTCCGGCCCAAGACGTTCCAAGACATACATTTGAAAACATTATGGAAAATGGGTTTTACACCATCAACCACGTGCAAACTTCTTTTATTGAAAAAGCGCATTACACCTCCACAAAATTTAAAAAAGAAGACTCTGAATTCGAAAAATGCCAGTTGACCGAAGAATATATTGCCGATTTTAAAGCGCCGTTTGTGAAAGAAAGCACCATAAAATTGGGGATGAAGTTTGTGGAAAGCGTTCCGATAAAATTGAACAATACCCTTTTAATCATTGGGGAAATTGTGCACTTAATGATTCCAGACACCGCTATCGATACCAATGGTTATATGGATCTTGGACTGTTGGACAATGTTGGGATTTCCGGACTCAACAGTTACTATAAATTGGAAAAAATAACCGATTTTCCTTTTGCGCGACCAAATGAATTGCCCAACTTTTCTGAATAAAAACCCTTTAAACTAACCTTTCTTCTTTTTTAGTGTGATGTTTATGACCTGCGTTTTGTGATAAAACGCCTATATTTGTTGTTTATAATTTACACCAAATGGACTTAATCAACGTAAAAGAAGCTTTAGAAATCGTTTTAACTCATTCCGAAAATTTTGGCATTGAAGAAGTTGATTTTTTAAATACATCAGGCCGCGTTTTAAAGGAATCCATTGTTGCGGATCGCGATTTTCCGCCATTTGATCGGGTAAGTATGGACGGAATTGCCATTTCCTCAGAAGCATTTAACAACGGACAAAGAACATTTAAAATTGAAGGAGTTCAGTCTGCCGGAAGTCCGCAGTTAACGCTTAAAAATTCGTCAAATTGTTTGGAAGCGATGACCGGCGCTGTACTTCCAAAAAATACGGATGCCGTAATTCAATATGAATTGCTTATTATAGAAAACGGAATAGCCACCATAAATTCAGATGCCGTAAAAAGTTTTCAAAATATCCATTTGAAAGGAACCGATAAAAAACAAGGTGACTTGTTGATAAATGAAAACACGCTTATTTCTCCTGCCGAAATCGGCATTTTTGCCACCGTTGGCAAAACCAAGATGAAAGTAGCGAAACAGCCAAAAGTCATCGTCGTTTCTACAGGTAATGAATTGGTCGAAGTTGGTGAAATACCGGCCGAACACCAAATAAGAAGAAGCAATGTTTTTACCTTGGTTTCTCAGCTGGAAAATCTGAAAATAAAAGCGGAAACTTTGCATATTTTGGATGATAAGGAAGTGCTGTTGACCAAAATTGAATCGTTATTGAATAATTATGACGTGCTGATATTTAGCGGTGCGGTTTCCAAAGGGAAATTCGATTTTATTCCCGAAGTATTGAATGAACTGGGCGTAAAAAAACTTTTTCATGAAGTAAAACAACGTCCGGGAAAACCATTTTGGTTTGGTAAAAAAGGTAAAAAAACGGTATTTGCTTTCCCTGGAAATCCGGTCTCGACTTTTGTAAATTGCGTAAAATATTTTTATCCGTGGCATTATAAATCTGTTGGTTTGAATTTTGAAAACCAGCATCAGGCAATCCTTAGCGAAGGCTTTTATTTTAAACCGGAACTCACTTATTTTTTGCAGGTGAAATTAAATCAGGTTGAAGGCAAATTGTGGGCAGCGCCCATTTCAGG
>JAWOHJ010000191.1:0-6121 GCA_046485225.1 Lutibacter sp.
ACCGTTCAAATTGGAATTACGCTCATCGGGATTTTATTGGGGGTATACAGCGGTGAAAATTTGACCAATGACGTGGAGGGCTTCATCAATAAATTTGAATTGATAGCACCTTTTTCGCACAGTATTTCGGTAGGTATCATTGTTGTTTTCATTACTTATTTGACCATTGTTTTGGGTGAATTGTTACCAAAGCGATTGGGGATGACTTTCCCCGAACCAATTGCTATTTTATTGGCAAAACCAATGAAAATTTTATCTGTAATTACTTCTCCGTTTGTTTGGCTGCTTACAACATCCAACAATTTGCTTTTAAAAATTTTGGGAATTAAGAAAACAACTGACAGTAACTTATCTGAAGAAGAGATTAAATCCATCATAAAAGAAAGCGCCGCCGGCGGAGAAATACAAGATATTGAACAGGATATTGTAGAACGTGTATTTGAATTGGGAGACAGAAAAGTAAACTCACTGTATACACATCGAAGCCAAATTGTTTTTGTAGACACAAAAGATTCCTGGGATACTGTTAAAAGAAAGATTAATGAAGAAAAACACTCTGCTTACCCAGTTTGTGAAAATAACAATTTGGATGATATCATTGGTGTTGTGTTATTAAAAGATTTATTTACACCCACCATAAATGACAACTTTGATATTAAAAATTTTGTAAAAAAGCCGGTGTTTTTAAATGAAAGTTCTTATGCGTATAAAGTACTTGAGATTTTTAAAAAGGAAAAGATGCACTATGGAATTGTTGTGGACGAATATGGTTCTACCGTAGGTATGGTGACACTGGATGATGTTGTTGATGCTTTGGTGGGCGATATGACCGAAAACGATCAATATGAGTTTCAAATAACGCAAAGAGATGAAAATAGTTGGCTGGTTGATGGACAATATTCATTTGTTGAGTTTCTTAAACATTTTGACCTAAACATTGAGGTAAGCAAACAGTACAAATTTACCACTATTGCAGGATTGCTTATACATACCAATAATTCTTTGCCTAATGTTGGCGATAAATTCCAATTTGAAAACTACGAAATTGAAATTGTTGACAAGGACGGGCAGCGGATTGATAAAATAATGGTAACCAAGAAACAATAAAAATGTAAATCGTAAGCAAAAAAGTGACCTGATTTTATCAAATTGTTACGCAGGAAACCAATTAAAATAAAATTAACGGCATACAACTTCCAATTCCGCACAATAAAAGCTTTTACCTGTCCTGAGCCTGTTGAAGAAAAAGCACTCAATCTTTGCCAATGTGTCTTTTAAGTTGTTTCAATTAGCATGGTCCCGACAAAATAGCATATTCAGCATCTATTTAAGCCGGCCTCAGAAACAATCATTAAAACGAAATCATTTAAAATTGTATAAATTGGTGTACCTGTAAACTTATTTAGCCTATTTTAAGCATCCCTAATATTGCTGACAATTCAAATAAATAAAAATACAATATTGATTTCTCCATGAAATATTCATGACAATCAGCAATTTTTATTGATATAGTAAGTTATAAACAAGCGATTAATAAAACTAAATTAAAAACAAAGATGATAATTGGTATTACTGAATCAGATAAAAAAGAGTTACAATTGGCCAAACAATTACTTGAAAATCCGGGTATTGCCGCAAAATTGACGAGCATAATTGGAGCGCCAATTGAAAATGGATTTGAAAAACTTCCTGAAAACTGGAAAGCTAAAATTGGAGAAATAACACAAAAATCGCTACTTAAGGCTGCAGATGTCGCTATTTCCACTATGGATGAAAATTATTATGAAGCGCCTTCCAACAAATGGCATAAATTGGGTGTAGCTGCCAGTGGAGGCATTGGAGGTTTATTTGGACTTGCAGCGCTAGCCATTGAACTTCCAATATCTACAACAATAATGCTACGTTCAATAGCTGATATAGCGAGATCACAAGGAGAAATAATTACCGAATTTGAATCAAAATTAGCTTGTTTAGAAGTTTTTGCACTTGGTGGTGAAAGTAAATCTGATGATGCTGCTGACAGTGGATATTTTTTCATTAGAACTAGTTTAGCGGCATCTGTAACAGAAGCTTTAGCTGCTAGAAAAACAGGAGAAAAAGCAGCGCCTGCTTTAGTAAAATTCATTATAAATATAACGCAAAGATTTGGAATACAAATATCTGAAAAAGCTGCGGCACAAGCAATCCCAATTATCGGGGCAGCAGGCGGAGCGCTTATAAATACCATATTTATTGATCATTTTCAGGATATGGCAAAAGGACATTTTATCATAAGAAAATTAGAAAGAATTTATGGTCAGGATTATATTAAAGAATCCTATGATCTTCTTGATAAAACGTATAATGAAGACTAAGATTTAGCGATTATTCATGTTTTTCTAATTTGGTTACCAAATGAAATCCGTCAACAAAAAGTTGTTCAAATAAACCTTTGATCAAATACTCTTTATCTCAAAATCATTTCCCAATTGATTTAAAAAATGAATCATATAAACATTTCAAAAAAAGTGAAATTAAAACCGACTTTAGGTGTAACAATTTCGACTTTAAACCGACTATTAACAGATATCAATTAAATTTATAAATTAAAAAAAAATGAAAAAAATTATTTTATCCTTAATTGTGGGTATTATGCTAATTCCTTCAAGTGTAAAAGCCGACGAAGGAATGTGGTTTTTAATGTTCATTGAACGTTTAAACCAGCGCGACATGCAAAAAATGGGCTTGCAACTTACTGCTGAAGAAATCTATAGTATTAATAACCACAGTTTGAAAGATGCTATCGTTCAGTTTAACGGAGGTTGTACTGCCGAAGTAATTTCAAAAGACGGATTGGTTTTAACCAACCACCATTGCGGATATAATGCGATTGCAGAGCTTTCAACCTCAGAAAACAACCTTTTGAAGAACGGTTTTTGGGCACAAAACAAAAAAGAAGAAATTAAACCTGCCAGTCTTTTTGTTCGTTTCTTTGTCCGTATGGATGATGTTTCAAAACGAATTTTATCAAAAGTAAATGATAATATGACGGAAGCTGAAAGAGAAAAAGCAGTAAATCAAGAAACTGCTTTAATTGAAAAAGAAAATAATGAAGGCGGAAAATATACGGTTTCTGTACGTCCTTTTTTCCAAGGAAATGAATATTACTATTTTGTTTATCAGGATTATAGAGACGTTCGTTTTGTAGGTGCACCTCCGGAAAGTTTAGGAAAATTTGGCGGCGATACAGACAACTGGGAATGGCCACGTCATACTGCCGATTTCTCTATGTTCAGAATTTACGCAGATGCTAACGGAAATCCGGCAGAGTATTCTCAAAACAATGTTCCATTAAAGCCAAAACACTATTTGCCAATTAATATTGGTGGTGTGAATGAAGGAGATTTTGCTATGATTTTAGGTTATCCTGGAAGAACCAACCGTTGGATGCCTGCGGGCGGTATTGAACAAAACGTGAAGTTTGCCTATCCTGCCTGGGTTGAAGGCGCCAAAACAGGAATGGATCAAATGAAAAAATACATGGATCAAAGTGAAGATTTGAATCTTATGTATGCTTCAAAATTTGCAGGAACAGCAAATTATTGGAAAAACCGTCAGGGAATGATTGATGCCTTAACCAAATTCGGAACTGCAAAATCAAAAGCAGGACAAGAAAAAAAGTTTAATAAATGGGCCAACAAGAGAGAAAATAAAGCAAAATACGGAAACGTTATCAGCAATATAAATAATTACTATGCTTTAACAAACGAAAAAACGCGTCACGATAATTATTTGCAACAATTGTTCAGAACTTCTGCTTTTGGAACCATCGGCAGATCTTTAGGAAGACAATTGGATATTTACGTAAAAGCTGATGCGGTAAAACGTGCTGAAATGGCTCCTGCTATTGCCGAAATGGCTGATGGTATGTTTAAAAAATTGCATCTTCCGGCTGAAAAAGATCTTTTAGCGGCGCAATTGAAATTGTATGCAACAAAATCTAAAGGCTATGCGATTGCTCCTTCTGTAGAAAAAATTGGCGCAGCAAACAACTACGATTACAGTAAATACGTAAATGCTGCTATAGATTTGAGTGTGCTCACTTCAAAAGAACGCGTAATTGCCTTTTTAGAATTGCCAAGTGCAGCGATGCTGGAAAATGATCCATTGTATGTGTTATCTAACGATATGGTTTCTCATTTCACTACAAAATCAGATGAAATAGTAAAAGCTGAAAATGATTTTGGATCTTCTTTCCGTTTGTTGGTGGAAGGGTTACGTGAATCAAAAATTGGGACTATCAAATATCCGGATGCGAACTCTACTTTGCGTTTAACCTACGGAAAAGTACGCGCTTTACCTGCTGACAAACGTAATGATGCAAAAATAAACAACTATACAACGATGGACGGTATGGTTAAAAAATACAAAAAAGGAGATGATGAATTCGATTTGCCAACGCGTTTAATCGATATGAATAAGGAGCGTAATTATGGCCGTTTTGCAGATAAAGATGGTTCTATGCACGTTAATTTCCTTACTGATAATGATATTACTGGCGGTAACTCAGGTTCACCGGTATTAAACGGAAAAGGAGAATTAATTGGTTTGGCATTTGACGGTAACATTGAAGCTATGGCTGGTGATGTAATTTTTGATCCGGCATTGCAAAGAACAATCAATGTTGATATTCGTTACGTGTTGTGGGTTATTGAAAATTTCTCAGGCGCCAAACATATTGTGGATGAAATGACTTTGGTGCAATAATTTTTTATCATTTTTGAATTAAAAAACCGTTCCGAAAGGAGCGGTTTTTTTATGGTCTCATTTTAGCTTTATGGAATTGTTATAAATTAATATCTCTGAATTTTTCAACGATAAAAAACAGTTTCTAAGGGTAAAATTTTTTAACAACCAATCATAAATCCAAAGTAAAAAAGTGAAAATTAAATAGCAAATAATTAAGGCTTTTATATTAGTTTAGAGGCATGAAATACATAAAAGTTATATTCCTCATTTTTTTAGTTTTTAATCTTTTGCAAATTACGTCTTGTAACAACAAGGAGCGCATTGAAACTTCTGAAAAACCTTCAGCAGATGCCGTAATTTCTTACATGGAAAAAATGAAAGACGCCTCTTTAGGAGATACTATTTGTTTAAAATATGCAAACAAAGCCATCGAAATTGAAAAAAAAACCAATCCTAATTCAAAACGGATTGAAGAAATCCTGGGTCATAAAATTTATTTATTAAGCAACCTAAAACAGCTTGACAGCGCAATACACATCAGCAAAGAATTATTGCAAATAACAATCCGTAAAAATGATTCTGTAGCCATTGGAAGTAATTATGCCAGATTGGCCTATTATTATAGCCTAAACCATAAAAAAGACAGCGCTTTCCTAAGTTATGAAAGATCGAAGCAAATTCATATAAATCTTGGCGACAGCGCAAAAATTGGTGAAAATTTAGCGCAAATGGCCATTATACAATCTGATCTTGGTGATTATAGCGGAAGTGATAATAATTCCGTACAAGCATTGAAATACATCAATAAAAACAATGAGCAGTATCTTAATGCCATTTATAATTGTTTGGCCATTTCTTCAAGGAAGCAAAATGATTATCAAGAGGCCATTTATTGGTATGATAAAGCCATCAGTATCTCAACGAATGAATTAAGCAAAGTTACGTGTCAAAATAATAAAGCGAATGCCTATAGGGATCTTAAGGAATATGAAAAATCAATTTCCTTGCTTTCAGAGATATTGAATGACACAATATTAATCAACAACCCAAAAACTGAAGCGAGAATTATTGACAATCTTGCTTTTACCAAATGGTCGGCCAACAAAAATGCAGTCGTGCTTCCCGATTTACTTAAAGCCTTGTCCATTCGAATAAATGAAAATGATTTATTTGGATTGATTGCAAGCTATGCACATCTTTCAGATTATTACAAAGAAAAAAGTCCTAAAACAGCACTTGAATATGCAACTAAAATGTACAAGCAAGCTAAAGATCTAAAAAGCCCGCATGATCAATTGGAGGCTTTGGAAAAACTCATAGAATTTGATACCTCCAATAAAGCGAAAGAATATTATAATCGTTATGTTAAACTAAATGACAGCGTAAACGAGGC
>JAWOHJ010000202.1:0-3819 GCA_046485225.1 Lutibacter sp.
TTGCGGAAGATTACCGTAACGGAGTTGTAACCGATTTGGCCGTTGTAAAATCGGAATTGCTTTACAATATCCTTTTAATTGTTGCTGCAGCATTGCTTTCGGGATTTTTCACTTTTTTAATGCGCCAAACCATTATTGTGATGTCGCGCCTGATTGAATTTGATTTAAAAAATGAAATTTACCGCCAATACCAATTGCTGTCGTTAAATTTTTACAAAAAAAACAGGACAGGCGATTTGATGAACCGTATTACCGAAGATGTGAGCAAAGTGCGGATGTATGCCGGACCGGCCATTATGTACACCATAAACATGCTGGTGCTGTTTTCGGTTGCCATTATTAAAATGTACAATATCGATGCTACGTTAACCAACTACACCCTATTGCCTTTGCCTATTTTATCGGTATTGATTTATTATTTAAGCAGAATCATTAACCAGCGCAGCACGGTGGTACAGCAATATTTATCGAAACTGACTTCAAGCGCCCAGGAAACTTTTTCGGGAATCAGTATTTTAAAATCGTATGGCATTGAAGAAAAAGCGATGACAGAATTTGAAAATTTATCAGATAAAGCCAAAGAAAAAAACATCAGTCTGTTTAAAGTTCAGGCCTTATTTTTTCCATCTATGCTTTTGTTGATTGGTTTGAGCAATATCCTGGTTATTTATGTTGGCGGTTTGCGTTATATTGACGGCACCATTTCATTAGGGGTGATTGCCGAATTTATTATGTACATCAACATGCTTACCTGGCCGGTTGCCGTTGTGGGCTGGGTTACTTCTATCATTCAGGAAGCGGAAGCATCACAAATACGGATCAACGAATTTTTAAAACAAGAGCCTGAAATTGTAAACAATACCGACCAACCCTCAAAAATTGAAGGTGAAATCGAATTTAAAAATGTGTCATTTACCTATGACGACACCAATATTGAAGCGCTTCAACATATCAATTTTAAACTTGAAAAAGGAAAAACACTGGGTGTTTTAGGAAATACAGGATCGGGAAAAACTACACTTATCAGTTTAATTGCCCGTTTGTATGATGTAAAATCGGGGGAGATTTTAATCGACCAAAAACCTATTGAACAGCTTAATCTTGACAATCTGCGACAAAGCATCGGTTTTGTTCCGCAGGAAGCTTTTCTGTTTTCTGACACCATCAAAAACAACATCAAGTTTGGCGATGAAGCTGCTTCCGACGAAAAAATTGAGCAAGCCGCCAAAGATGCCTACATCCACCACAATATTATTGAGTTTAACGAGGGTTACAACACCTTTGTAGGAGAACGCGGCGTTACCTTGTCGGGCGGACAAAAACAGCGGGTTTCCATTGCCCGTGCGCTGATCAAAGAACCTGAAATTTTAATTTTGGACGATTGCTTATCCGCAGTGGATACCGAGACGGAAGAAGTCATTTTAAACAACTTATTTAAAATAAGCCACGATAAAACCACCATCATTGTAAGCCATAGAATTTCATCGGTAAAAAATGCCGACAGCATTTTGGTCCTGGAAAAAGGAAAAGTAATTCAGCAAGGTTCACATAATGAGTTGATTAAAATTGAAGGCTATTATAAAGCGCTTTATGAACAACAACTTTTGGAAAAAGAAATTTGAAAATAGTGCAAAAAGTCAAATAATTTTATAGATTTGTGTCAAAATCTAATAAAAAGATTAATTAAATAGAGAGTTATATATGAATGACAATGAACATTTAGAACAAGAAGAGATATTCTCTCAGGTTCTTAGAGCAGGAAGAAGAACTTACTTTTTTGATGTAAGAGCAACAAAAGCCGAAGATTATTACTTAACTATTACCGAAAGTAAAAAATTCACTCACGACGATGGATCTTTCCATTACAAAAAGCATAAAATTTATTTATACAAAGAAGATTTTGTAGAGTTTAATGATATGCTTAAAGAAGCAACAAATTATATTTTAAATGAAAAAGGTGAAGAAGTTATTTCTGAACGTCACCAAAAAGATTTTAAAAGACCATCAGACGGGACAGAAGAAACTGAAGAAACCGTATCAGGATCTGAAAGTTTTACGGATGTAAATTTTGAAGATATTTAATCGATTAACTTTAACTGACTTCAACCAAATAAAAAAACACTTCCATGGAAGTGTTTTTTTATGCCCTAAGCCGGCGCGAGCGTCTCGCTCGTGCTTTTGTTAACTCCGGCAGTCACGAGCCGGAAGCTCGCGCTAACTGTTTTTTACGCCAAAAAAAAAGCTGATGAATTGATCATCAGCTTTTTTGTTTCTTATTTTATGACAGGTTATGCCAATACTTTTTGAACTTTGTCTGCAGCTTCCTGAAACTCCGTTGCCGAAATTAAATCCAATCCGCTATTGTCTAAAAGCTCTTGTGCTTCTTTGGCATTGGTGCCCTGTAAACGTACAATAATTGGAATGTTTATGGCATCACCCATATTTTTATAAGCATCAATTACACCTTGCGCCACACGGTCACAACGTACAATTCCACCAAAAATATTCACTAAAATTGCTTTAACGTTTGAATCTTTTAAGATAATCCTGAACGCCGTTTCCACACGTTTTGCATCTGCGGTACCGCCAACATCCAAAAAGTTTGCAGGTTCACCGCCCGATTGTTTAATTAAATCCATGGTGCTCATTGCCAAACCTGCTCCGTTTACCATACACCCCACATTTCCGTCTAAATCAACGTAATTAAGTCCGGCAGCATTGGCTTCCACTTCAATTTCATTTTCTTCACGCAAATCTCTTAAAACGGCTAAATCTTGATGACGAAACAACGCATTGTCATCCAAAACAACTTTTGAATCTACCGCCAAAATTTTATCATCCGAAGTTTTTAACACCGGATTAATTTCAAATAAAGTGGCATCAGAATTTACAAAAGCCGAATATAAAGAAGTCACAAACTTGATCATTTCTTTCAGTGCATTTCCAGACAATCCTAAATTAAAGGCTATTTTACGCGCCTGAAAAGCCTGTAATCCCAATAAAGGATCCATTTCTTCGGTAAAAATTAAATGAGGTGTTTTTTCGGCAACTGTTTCAATATCCATACCGCCTTCGGTAGAATACATAATCATATTTTTACCGGTGGCTCTGTTTAACAGCACCGACATATAGTATTCTTCGGGTTCATTTGCTCCCGGATAATAAACGTCTTCAGCAACCAAAACCTGGTGAACTTTTTTTCCCTGAGGTGGTGTTTGAGGGGTAATCAACATCATTCCGATAATGCTTTCGGATATTGATTCCACATCTTTTAAACTTTTTGCCAATTTCACGCCGCCGCCTTTTCCTCGTCCGCCCGCATGAATTTGTGCTTTAACAACCCACCAGCCTGTTCCGGTTTCCACAGCCAATTGCTTTGCCGCGTCTACCGCTTTTAAATGGTTATCGGCAACAATGCCGCGTTGTATTCTTACGCCAAAACTACTTAGTAATTCTTTTCCTTGATATTCGTGTAAATTCATTAGAGATCGTGGTTTTTGTAAATATCAACAAATGTAGTAATCCTAACTTAAAATTTAACTTGTAAATGAAAAAAGTTTTTCTTTGTGTAACAATGTATTATTTTTGGCGTCTATTGAAGATAGTTTGATTTATCTTTAATATTTTAACCAAGAATTTGAGTCTGTTTATACCATTACAATGAAGAAATCCCTTTTAATATTCAGTTTATTTATTTTTACACTCTCCCATTCCCAAGAAAAAATTAAATCGGTTAATGCCCTGCGAATTGAAAAAAGCCCCGTAATAGATGGTGTTTTGGATGAAGATTTTTGGAAAGATGCCGAACCTGCACAAAAT
>JAWOHJ010000328.1:0-5901 GCA_046485225.1 Lutibacter sp.
GAAGAAGCTGAGGAATTGATTCAATTGGCAACGGAAAAAAATGTAAAACTTTCTGTATACCAAAACAGACGCTACGACAGTGATTTCAAAACGGTAAAGAAAATTTTAGCGGAAGGTTTGCTTGGAAAAATTGTAGATGCTGAAATACATTTCGATCGTTTTGATCCAAAATTAAGTCAGAAAGTTCATAAAGAAACACCAACTGCCGCGGTAGGAAGTTTGTACGATTTAGGCGCACATTTAATTGACCAGGCTTTGGTTTTATTTGGTTTGCCAAAAGCGGTTTATGCCGATTTAAATTCCTATCGTCCCAATTCAAAAGTGGAAGATTTTTTTGATGTTAAATTATATTATGATGCACATCGGGTAACGCTTAAATCAAGTTATTTTGTTCGGGAAGCTTTGCCGGGAAATATTTTTCACGGAACAAAAGGTTCTTTTATAAAATCGAAAGCCGATGTGCAGGAAAAAGAACTTCAGGAGGGAAAAATTCCGGGTATGAATGATTGGGGAACTGAACCTGACCATGAGAAAGGATTGTTACATACCGAAATAGACGGAAAAATCATCAGAGAATATGTACCTTCTTTACATGGAAATTATATGGAATATTATGATGGAATTTATGAAGCCATCAGAAATAACAAACAAGTTCCGGTTTCGGGAGCAGAAGGAATGAATGTGATTAAAGTGATTGAAGCAGCAATCAAAAGTAATAAAGAAAAAAAGCGGATTAACTTATGAGAAAATGCAGTGTCATATTGTTTTTATTGGGTTTTGTTTCGGTATTCGGACAGGAAACCACGGCTGTTTCAAAAGTTTGGGTGGCCGATAATGGCGACGGAACGTTTATGAATCCAATTCTGCATGCCGATTATTCCGACCCGGATGTTGTTCGTGTCGGAGACGATTATTATATGACGGCTTCATCTTTTAACTGTATTCCGGGCTTGCCAATTTTACATTCTAAAGATATGGTAAATTGGGAATTGGTTAATCATGCGCTTAAAAAACAACCGCCATTTGATGTTTTTGATACGCCGCAACATGGAAATGGGGTTTGGGCTCCTTGTATCCGTTATCATAACAATGAATTTTATATTTATTATCCTGATCCGGATTATGGAATTTATATGGTGAAGGCAAAAAACCCAAAAGACGTTTGGTCTGAACCCATTTTAGTTAAATCGGGTAAAGGTTTAATTGATCCAACGCCGCTATGGGACGATGATGGTAAAGTGTATCTGGCCTATGCTTTTGCAGGAAGTCGCGCCGGAATTAAGAGTATTTTAGTACTGAGTACTATGAACGCTGATGGAACTGTCGCCAATAATGATGAAATTCTTATCATTGATGGTCATAAGGAGGAACCTACCATTGAAGGACCAAAATTTTATAAACGCAATAATTACTATTATATTTTTGCTCCTGCAGGCGGCGTTGCAACAGGATGGCAAACGGTGTTGCGATCAAAAAATATTTATGGTCCGTATGAAAAGAAAAAGGTGTTGGAGCAAGGAAAAACGGATATAAATGGTCCTCATCAAGGAGCTTGGGTACAAACCCAGACTGGGGAAGATTGGTTTTTTCATTTTCAGGATAAAGGTGCCTACGGAAGAATAGTGCATTTACAACCAATGAAATGGGTAAATGATTGGCCTGTTATTGGATCGGATAAAGATGGAAACGGAATAGGTGAGCCAGTTGCAAGGTATAAAAAACCCAATGTCGGTAAAGAATATCCAATTGTAACACCATTTGAAAGCGATGAATTTAACAGTCCAAAACTTGGATTACAATGGCAATGGCACGCAAATCCTCAGGTATATTGGGGATTCCCGAGCAGTTTAGGATATTTCACCATGTTTTGTCAACCTATGCCCGCAGTAGCTAAAAATCTTTACGATGTTCCTAATTTATTATTGCAAAAATTTCCATCAGAAGAATTTACGGCAACAACAAAAATGACTTTTAATGCGCGTTTTGATGGTGAAAAAACGGGGCTTTTAATCATGGGACTTGATTATAGTTACTTAAAAGTTCAGCAATTAAATAAGGAACTCACTATTTCGCAAGTAATTTGTAAAAATTCCGATAAAAATGGAGTAGAGCAGCAAACCGAAGCTGTTAAATTAAAAAGTAACACTTTCTATCTGCAAGTAAAAGTGAGTAAAAATGGCATTTGTAAATTCTTTTACAGTGAAGATGGCAAAAATTTTATTCGAATCGGAACTGATTTTAAAGCGAGAGAAGGAAAGTGGATTGGTTCAAAAATAGGTTTTTTAGCGTTAAGTGATGCAATTACAAATGATGCAGGAAGCATTGATATTGATTGGTTCAGCATTGATAAATAATGGTTTGAATTAAAACGGGAAACTAAAAGTAATCGCTTGCAAATTAAATAGTAAAGAATTAAAAATGAAAATAAAGTTTTAAGAATATCCAAAATTAAATAAATATGAGATTACAATTTATTAAATTATTATTTATTATTTCAGCAACATTAACGGTAAGTTGTTCGCAATACGCAAATTTAGAAACTTCAAAAAGCTATATAAATAGCGGGTTTTATGAAAATATTGAATTTAAAATGAAGATAATTCAAGAACCTTCTATTCCAAATTACAGTGTAAATATTAAAGATTTTGGTGCGATAAGCGGCGGAGAAATTTTAAACACCGAGGCATTTGAGAAAGCTATTGAAGCGGTTACCAAAAAAGGAGGTGGAAAAGTTATTATTCCGGCGGGTATTTGGTTAACAGGTCCAATTATTTTAAAAAGCAAATTGGAGTTGCACGCAGAATCTGGTGCTTTAATTATATTTTCTGCGGATAAAGATTTATATCCAATTATTGAAACAAGTTTTGAAGGATTAAATACCTGGCGTTGTTTATCTCCAATTTATGGTAAAAATTTAGAGGACGTTGCCTTTACCGGGAAAGGAGTTTGGGATGGTTCCGGAGATGCATGGCGTTTTGTAAAAAGAAGTAAAATGACAGAAAATCAATGGAAAAAGTTGGTTAATTCAGGCGGTGTAGTTGATGCGAAAAAAGAGAATTGGTATCCTTCTGAACAATACCAAATAGGATCAAATAACGCAGATCAAAATGTGCGTTTAGATTTAAAAACAAAAGAAGAGTTTCAGGCCATTCGCGATTTTCTTCGCCCGGTAATGGTAAGTATTCAAAATAGTAAAAGGGTTTTGTTTGATGGTCCTGTATTTCAAAATTCCCCGGCCTGGAATATACATCCTTTAATGGTAGAGGATTTAATTGTCAGAAATATTACTGTTCGCAATCCATGGTATTCTCAAAACGGAGACGGTATAGATATTGAATCTTGTAAAAATGTATTGGTTGAAAATTCAAATTTTGATGTAGGTGATGATGCTATTTGTATAAAATCGGGGAAAGATAAAGACGGTCGTGATAGAGGCGTTCCCAGTGAAAATTTAATAATCAGAAATAATATTGTTTATCATGGTCACGGAGGTGTAACCGTTGGCAGTGAAATGTCCGGTGGTGTAAAAAACATGCACGTTTCTAATTGTACCTTTATGGGCACTGATGTTGGATTGCGATTTAAAAGTACGCGTGGCAGAGGTGGTGTTGTTGAAAATATCTATATTTCTGATATTAGGATGATCAACATTCCTTCAATAGCGATATCATTTAATTTGTATTATGGAGGAAAATCAATTGCCGAGACTTTGGCGGAAGGCGAAGACAAAACAGTTTTTCAATTATTGCCTGTAACTGAAGAAACGCCTCAGTTTAAAAATATTTCCATTAAAAATGTAATTATTAATGGTGCTTATCAGGCTGTATTTTTGCAAGGATTACCAGAGATGAATCTTGAAAATGTTGAAATTAGCGATATGCAAATAAAAGCAGAAAAAGGCTTTACCATTATTGATGTAAATAATGTTAAAATATCCAATGTTAAAATGAATATTGAAAATTCAAATGTTTTAGAAATTTTGAATGGAAAAAACGTGAAACTAAATGATTTTCAGTTTAATTCCAAGGCTTCAAATGCCATAACTATTAACGGAGAAGTTTCGAATGAAATTGAACTAATTTCTTCCGAAAAAACAAATTTCACAAAACAAACAGTCATAGGTAAAGAAGTCATTAAAGGCGCAGTAAAATTAAATTAACAAAATATAAAATTTGTTTAAACTGCCTTTTATTGTTATGCTATTTGTTTAGTTTTAATTCAAAGTATGCAATTAGCACTGCATACTAAATTGTTGATAAAAAACTTTTAAGCAAAATTATAGCCTTCTAAAACTTAATGAAAATATAAAAATTAGAGAATGAATACTATTAAAATAAAAATCGTTTTAGGACTGCTGTCTATTTTAAATTTTAACCTTCAAGCCCAAATTCATGATAAGTCATGGGAAAAAATAGTAAATCAGGAAGAAGGTACGTGGTTTGCCGGTAAAGAGGCAAAAGATATCGCAGAAAACGTATTGTTATATCAAAGAAATATTGGCGGATGGCCAAAAAATATTCAACTCCAAAAACCTTTATCCAAAGCAGAAAAGCAAGCGTTAATTGTTTTAAAAAGTGATGATCATAATTTGACAACAGACAATGGTGCAACCGTTAATGAAATGATTTTTCTTTCTAAAATGTACCGTCAAGTGCCTGATGAACGCTATAAAACGGCATTTTTAAAAGGTCTGGATTATATTTTGGAGGCGCAATATGAAAATGGTGGCTGGCCTCAATTTTATCCTTTAAAAAAAGGATATTCTACACATATTACATTTAATGATGATTCTATGGTGAACATTTTAAATGTGTTGAAAGAAATTAAAAATGAAACCGATTATTTCTCAATCAAGCCTTCAAAAGAAATTATTGAAAATATAACTGTCGCTTTTAATAAAGGGATTGATTGTATTCTTAAAACACAATACAAACAAAACGGTGTTTTAACAAGTTGGTGCGCACAGCACGATGAAAAAACACTAATGCCTGCAAAAGCCAGACCTTATGAATTGCCTTCTTTGAGTGGAAAAGAATCGGCCAAGATTGTATTGCTGTTAATGGAAATTGAAAATCCGTCAAAAGAAATTATTACTGCTGTAAATAGTGCCGTTGCATGGTTTGAAAAGGTAAAAATAACCGGATTAAGGGAAGACAGATTTTTCAACGAAAAAGGAAAAATAATTGATAAAAAAATGGTTGCCGACGAAAATGCGCCAGCTATTTGGGCTCGTTTTATGGAATTGGATGACAATACACCATTTTTTTGTGATCGGGACGGTATTAAAAAAGCAACCTTGGCTGAAATTGGTGCTGAACGAAGAAATGGCTATGCATGGTACACAGACCAACCAAAAGAAGTATTGAAAATGTATCCAAGATGGGTCAAAAACAATAATATTACTTTAATTGAAAAGGAAACTGTAAAAAAAAATCCAACAGATGAACACAATATAGTTGTTTCTCTTGATGGCAGCGGCGATTTTACAAGTATTCAGGAGGCAATAAATGCTTCAAAATCTTTCCCTTACCAAAGAGTAACTATTTTTATAAAAGATGGAATTTATGATGAAAAAATTAAAATTCATGAATGGAATACAAATCTTTCTTTAATTGGTGAAAGTAAGGAGAAAACCATTATTACCTATGATGATTATTTTGGTAAAATGAATTTAGGAAGGAACAGCACCTTCTATACCTATACTTTATTGGTTGAGGCCAATGAATTTTACGCATCAAATTTAACAATACAAAATACTTCAGGTGAAGTTGGCCAGGCAGTGGCATTGTCGGTGTTTTCTGATAAAGTTGTTATTGAAAACTGCAATATTTTGGGAAATCAAGATACATTATATGTTTCTGGAGACGGAAACAGGCAGTATTTTAAAGATTGTTATATTGA
>JAWOHJ010000339.1:0-5850 GCA_046485225.1 Lutibacter sp.
ATTCAGTTTAGTGTCATCAACATCCAAAAAATCTATGGAAGGATACATAAAATTCAATTGTCCCAAAAGGTTATTATCCACGCTGTCAAAGTTTTTCCCCTTATCCAAAGCGATTAATGTAATTGCAAAATTATCAGCCAACCCTTTCAAACTATTTATTGCCGAAGCCGTTGTCACCATTTCATCACTCACCAAAAACACCCAGTTATTTGCATTTTTCGTTAATTTATCAGAAAACTTTCCGCCGGAAATATAGCCATATTCCGATTTTACAACAGATACGTTTTTAACGTTTTTAAACGTTTTTAGCTTATTTACAACTTGCCACAATTTGCTTTGCGACACGGATTTTCCATCGTTAATGATAACAATATTTTCACCTTGGTAATTTTTTTCGAGATAGTTTAGTAACTCACTTTGCAACAACGCATCTTCAGGTACCACTTTCACCAGGTTATTGGCAGATTTACCTGATTGACTTTTAGAATAAAAAGGAACCACCACTGGCGCTTCAATATGTTTTGAAAGCCAATAAGCATTGTCAAAAAACAGAGGTCCAATCACAGCATCAGCATTTTTTAAATCATTTCTATTGATGATCGCCTGAAGTCTTTGTGTAGAATCTTCAGAATCTAAAAATTTAACTTTAACGTTCAAACCTCTACTTCTCAAAGAATCAATAGCCATAGATGCCCCTAAATGAAAATCGGTAGCAATATTTAGCAAAGAATTACTTTTTCCAAAGTTTTCAATCTTTTCGGAATCCGACGACTTATTTAGGTTATATGGCAGTATTACAACCAGATTAATTTCTTTTGAAGCGTTGAAATTTTCATTAAATACACCTCTATTTACAGGCATAATTTTTTCATTCCCAAGAATATTTTCGTTTGATACCGACTTAGTTGTATTCCAATTTTTAATCGGTTTCATTTTTAAGGTCATCCCCAATTTCAAACCCTCTGAAAGCTCCGGATTTAATCTTAACAATTCAGCTTGAGAAACCTGGTACCGGTTCGATAAATTATACATCGTGTCATCTTTAACCACCGTATGAAGTTCATAAGTTACCGTATCATTTGTTTTGGTTGCGAATACTCCTGCTTTAGGAATTACCAATTCCATTCCTGGTTTTAACCCATCCGCTATCTGTGGATTTGCGGCTATTAATTCCTCCATCGTAATTCCAAACATTTTTGAAATGCCATACAAAGTATCTTTTGGCAAAACATAATAAGTGTTTTTGTCGTTTTGTGTTTCTTTTACTTCCTTTACTTTAGTATTCGCATTACCATAATTTAAAATTGGCACGATGATTACGCTATTTGGCGCAATATTTTTGCTTATATCAGGGTTCAGTTGCAGTAACTCTTTGGAAGTGATGTGATATGCTTTGGCAATACTTTTTACAGTTTCGCCATCTTTAACAGTGTATGAAACATATTTTTTTTGTTGGGCTATAGAACCGCACGAGAACAAAATAATAGATACTAGTAAAATGGTTATTCTTTTCATCCGTATATTATTTATTTTTTATTGGTACAGCTGCTGTTCGCCTTTGATCATTGTAGTATATATCAAAATTTGTGATGGCTCGGTTCATAAATGAATTTAAATTTATTCTCGGGTTATTCCCACTCAATGGTTGCCGGCGGTTTAGAACTAATATCGTACACTACCCTATTAACGCCTTTTACGCCATTTATTATTTTATTTGAGGTTTTTTGCAAAAACTCGTAAGGTAAATTCACCCAATCGGCGGTCATTCCATCAGTGGATTCTACTGCACGTAGCACCACTGCTTTTTCATAAGTTCTTTCATCACCCATAACGCCCACTGAATTTACGGGCAATAACATCGCTCCTGCCTGCCAAACTTTATCATACAATCCCCATTCTTTCAATCCGTTGATGAAAATAGCGTCCACTTCTTGTAACATTTGCACTTTTTCTGCGGTGATGTCGCCTAAAATCCGAATTCCCAAACCTGGACCGGGAAAAGGATGTCTTCCCAACAATTCAGCGTCAATTCCCAAAGTTGCTCCAACCCTGCGCACCTCATCTTTAAATATCATTCGCAACGGCTCCACAATTTTAAGTTTCATAAAATCGGGCAAACCGCCTACGTTGTGATGCGATTTAATAGTTGCTGATGGTCCGCCGCTAACAGATACAGATTCAATAACATCTGGATAAATAGTGCCTTGAGCCAGCCATTTCACATCTTCAATTGCATGCGCTTCATCATCAAAAACTTCAATAAAAACCCGACCGATAATTTTACGTTTTCCCTCGGGATCCGATTCTCCTGCTAGCGCTTTCAAAAAACGTGCCGAAGCATCAACGCCTTTTACATTAAGCCCCATTCCTTTATATTGCGTCAATACGTTTTCAAATTCATTTTTTCGCAACAATCCATTATTTACAAAAATGCAATATAAATTGGCGCCAATGGCTTTGCTTAATAAAACTGCGGCCACTGTTGAATCCACACCGCCGGAAAGTCCTAAAACAACCTTGTCGTTGCCAATTTGTTTTTGCAAACTTTCAACAGTTAATTCCACAAAAGAATCGGGTGTCCAGGTTTGGGCAACGCCGCCTATTTTTACCAGAAAGTTTTCCAATATTTTTATGCCATCTGTTGAATGGTAAACTTCCGGATGAAACTGAATTCCGAAAGTGTCTTCATTTTTAATTTTAAAAGCCGCATTTTCAACATCATGTGTACTTGCAAGCAACTCGCAATTCTCGGGTAAATTGACGATGGTATCGCTATGGCTCATCCAAACCTGGCTTCCCAAATGCACATTTTCAAAAAATTGTTCGTTGGTTTTTACAAAAGATAGGTTTGCCCTGCCATATTCACGGGTGTTTGAAGCTGCCACTTTTCCGCCAAAATTATGTGCCAAAAATTGCGCGCCATAACATACGCCCAACAAAGGTTTTTTGCCTTTTATCATTGATAAATCGGGGTGCGGAGCATCATCTGCTCTAACGGAAAACGGACTGCCGGAAAGGATGACCGCCTTGTAATTTTCGACCTTAAAATTTTTACTGTTGAAAGGAAAAATTTCACAAAAAATGTTGAGTTCTCTAACTCTTCGGGCAATTAACTGCGTGTATTGCGAACCGAAATCTAAAATAAGTACCTTGTCTTGCATCCGCAAAAATAATATTAAAATATTTATGCCATAATACTTTGTGTAATTTTTTCTGAACAAATTGATTTTACGCTTAGAAAATAGAATAGAGAATAGAGAAAAGAGACAAATGGACTTAAGCAATAAGTTAAAGGTTAATTTAAAAAAATTGTAAATCCGTCACCCTGAGCGGAGTCGAAGGGCGTAATTCCCTGCTGCTAGCGAAAGCGTCTCGCTCGTGCTTTTAAGTACACTTAATCTCGCAGTCACGAGCTGGAAGCTCGCGCTAGCTTGAGGAGACAAATGGAGTTAAGCAATAAGTTAAAGGTTGAATTAAAAAATCGTAAATCGTAAGTCTAAAATCGTAATTCGATTTGCGTTAGCGATTGAAGTAAAAACCTTTTTGAGCTTTTTTAGCGAAAAAAGTTTGGAACGTAAAGCGCGACCCGCAGGGAAACGCCCGCCGAAAAGGCCGGCAAGTCCAAATAATTGCTGTTTTATCTTCAAAAAAGGTGTTAATCCGAATCTTTTTGAAGGCAAATAACTTCATTTAAAACATTATGTATTTTTTAATCGGTGATGTTTTTATCAAAATACCATAAATCGATTTTAAAGCTGTTTTTAGACGATTTAAGCCGCTTTTTTAAAATACGCAATTTGTTGATAACTAATTGCAACGCAATCGCAAAACTCTTTAAAAAAGCAGGCTGTTTCATTATATTTGTATGTTATAACATTTACAAAAAATAGTTTTAAATATGAGTGAAGAACCTAAAAAAAGCAGTTATACGGCCGACAGTATTCAGGCGTTGGAAGGAATGGAGCATGTGCGTATGCGTCCGTCCATGTATATTGGAGATATTGGCTTAAGAGGATTACATCATTTGGTTTATGAGGTGGTTGACAACTCTATTGATGAAGCGATGGCGGGCCATTGTGACGCCATAGATGTAATTATAAATGAAAATAATTCGGTATCCGTAAAAGACAACGGACGTGGTATTCCTGTGGGAATGCACAAAAAAGAAGGCGTTTCGGCGCTTGAAGTTGTGATGACCAAAATTGGTGCTGGTGGTAAATTTGACAAAGATTCCTATAAAGTTTCGGGTGGTTTACACGGCGTTGGAGTTTCTGTGGTGAATGCCCTTTCTGAACATTTAAGAGCAACTGTTTATTTAGACGGAAAAATTTGGGAACAGGAATATTCCAGAGGAAAAGCATTATATCCTGCAAAAATAATTGGCGACAGCAATGACAAAGGAACGATGGTTACTTTTTTGCCTGACACGACCATTTTTACGCAAACCATTGAATTTAATTACGAAACTTTAGCGACAAGATTACGTGAACTTTCTTTTTTAAACAAAGGAATTACCTTGACTTTAACCGATAAAAGAGTTTTAGATGATGAAGGAAATTTGATCACAGAGACTTTTCACAGTGATGAAGGATTGCCTGAATTTATCAGATATTTGGATGCCACCCGCGAGCCATTGATTTCAAGGGTAATTTCTATGGAAGGCGAAAAAAATGATATTCCGGTTGAAGTTGCGATGGTTTATAATATGTCGTATACCGAAAATTTACATTCATATGTGAACAATATCAATACCATTGAAGGAGGAACGCATTTGGCCGGCTTTAGACGCGGGTTAACAGCTACTTTAAAAAAATATGCGGATGACTCTGGAATGCTAAAAAACCTAAAATTTGATATTGCTGGGGATGATTTCCGTGAAGGATTGACAGCTATTATTTCTGTTAAAGTTGCCGAGCCTCAGTTTGAAGGTCAAACAAAAACAAAACTGGGTAACCGTGAAGTTACTGCCCCAGTAAGTCAGGCAGTATCTGAAATGTTACAGAATTATTTGGAAGAAAACCCAAGTGATGCCAGAATCATTGTCCAAAAAGTAATCCTTGCCGCGCAAGCACGTCACGCAGCTAAAAAAGCGCGTGAAATGGTGCAACGTAAAACGGTGATGTCTATTGGTGGATTGCCAGGGAAATTAAGTGATTGTTCGGAAACTGATCCTGATAAATGCGAAATATTCTTAGTTGAGGGAGATTCGGCAGGCGGTACGGCAAAGCAAGGACGCGACAGGGCTTTTCAGGCAATTTTACCGTTAAGAGGTAAGATTTTGAATGTTGAAAAAGCCATGCAACACAAGGTTTTTGAAAACGAAGAGATTAAAAATATGTATACGGCTTTGGGCGTATCCATTGGTACTGAAGAAGATCCGAGAGCATTAAACTTAGACAAACTTCGTTACAGCAAAGTAGTCATCATGTGTGATGCCGATGTTGACGGTAGCCACATTGCGACCTTAATTTTGACTTTTTTCTTCAGATATATGAAAGAATTGGTTGAAAACGGTCATATTTATATTGCAACACCTCCATTATATTTGGTGAAAAAAGGCCAAAAAAGAGAGTATGCCTGGAGCGATGACCAACGTGATATGATTAGCCAAAATTTAGGAGGCGGTGTTTCTATACAACGTTATAAAGGTTTAGGAGAAATGAATGCCGAGCAACTTTGGGATACCACTATGAATCCGGAATTTAGAACACTCCGACAAATTTCTATAGATAATTTATCAGAGGCAGATAGGGTTTTCTCCATGTTAATGGGTGATGAAGTTCCGCCACGTAGAGCATTTATCGAAAAAAATGCAAAATATGCAAAAATTGATGTATAATTTATAGTTTC
>JAWOHJ010000105.1:0-3693 GCA_046485225.1 Lutibacter sp.
CCATCATTTGCGGTTATGCACGTATTGAAGGCTGGGCTGTGGGCATTGTGGCCAACCAACGAAAAGTGGTTAAAAATGCCAACAAAGAAATGCAATTCGGCGGTGTCATCTATTCCGATTCTGCAGATAAAGCTACCCGATTTATAGCCAATTGCAATCAGAAAAAAATTCCGCTGGTGTTTTTACAAGACGTGACCGGATTTATGGTTGGCAGCAAAAGCGAGCACGGCGGCATCATAAAAGACGGCGCAAAAATGGTAAATGCGGTAAGCAATTCTGTTGTTCCGAAATTTACGGTAGTGATAGGAAATTCATACGGCGCAGGAAATTATGCCATGTGCGGTAAAGCTTACGATCCAAGATTAATTGTTGCCTGGCCTTCTGCCCGACTTGCGGTGATGGGCGGTGAACAAGCTTCAAAAGTATTGCTACAAATAGAAACGGCTTCATTAAAAAACAAAGGAGAAGAAATCACCAAAGAAAAAGAAGAAAAAATACTGGAACACATTCAGCAAAAATACGACACCCAAACATCGCCTTATTATGCTGCTGCACATTTGTGGACCGATGGCATTATCAATCCGTTAGACACCAGAAAATGGATTGGCATGGGTATTGAAGCCGCAAATCATGCACCTATTGAAAAACAATTCAATTTAGGGATAATTCAAGTTTAAAAACATTGTAAATACCTTTTGTAATAATTACATTTGCAGCACATAAAAATATAGAATACAGTATGGGAAGAGCGTTCGAATTTAGAAAAGGAAGAAAAATGAAACGCTGGTCGGCGATGGCGAAAACATTTACCAGAATTGGTAAAGATATTGTGATGGCGGTAAAAGAAGGCGGGCCAAATCCGGAAGCCAATTCACGTTTAAGGGCGGTTATCCAAAATGCTAAGGCAGCCAATATGCCTAAAGAAAATGTTGAGCGCGCCATTAAAAAAGCCACTGATAAAGATACTGCAAATTATAAAGAAGTACTGTTTGAAGGTTACGCACCACACGGAATTGCACTTGTAATTGAAACGGCAACCGACAACAATAACAGAACCGTTGCCAATGTAAGAGCGGCTTTTAACAAATGCAACGGGAACTTTGGAACTTCAGGATCAGTCGTTTTTATGTTTGACCATACTTGTAATTTCCTGATAAAAGCAGAAGATCTTAAAATGGATTTGGAAGAATTTGAATTGGAACTCATCGACTTTAATGTGGAAGAAGTTTTTGAAGATGAAGAAGGAATTTTGATTTATGCGCCTTTTGAACAATTTGGCGCCATCCAAAAATATCTTGAAGAAAATAATTTAGAAATTCTTTCCTCAGGTTTTGAAAGAATTCCAACAACTACAACTAAGCTTTCCGAAGAAGAGCAAGCCGATGTTGAAAAATTATTGGAACGTTTGGAAGATGATGACGATGTGCAAAACGTTTATCACTCCATGGAAATGAATTAATGATAAATATGTTTGGCAAAAAATCTTCAGAGTTAAAACAGGAAATACACAAGGAAATTATTTGTCCGAACTGTCTTTCAACAAACACGACAAAAATCTCTGTATTGGGTATTTACAAACACTTGTTTCACATCCCGTTTATTTCTGGAGGCAAGCACGGATATTCTGTTTGCACAAATTGCAACCATACTTTTGAATTGCATACTATGCCCGTGCCCATAAAATTGGCTTATTTTGAATTGAAAGAAACCGCAAAAACACCAATTTGGTTTTATTCTGGATTGATAGGAATTAAGGTGTTGGTTTTAGTTAAAATATTCAGTAGGTATTTTTAAAGACAGAAGTCGAAAGACCGAAGTTAAAAGCTGAAAGTTTAAAGGTAAAAGTTGAGACAGAAGACGAAGCCTTATTTTAAAAATTCCAAGGTTTTTATCCTGTCGATTTTATCTGTTCCGGTTTCCATAAATTTTTCTATAAAATAGATTTCTTTCGGAATTTCATAGGCTAAAAGAGTCCCTAAACACTGAATTTTATTTAATAAATTTTCATTTTTGATTCCTTCACAAATCAAAATCAATTTTTCACCAAGAACCGAATCTTTTTTTCCTGCAACAAAAAATCGGTTTTCAATAATTACGGCCAATTTTTCCTCAATTTGCTCGGGAATTAATTTGATGCCACCCGAATTAATTACATTATCAATTCTTCCCAGCCATTTAAATTCAGTTGGAGAAATGAGTTCAACCAAATCGTTGGTCACCACTTTTTCGGATGAAATAGTTGGCGCATCAATCACCAAACAGCCTCTGGAATCTAAAGCAATTTTAATGTTTGGCAATGTTTTATAATGAGATGCTGAAACAAGTTCCCCATGACGTATTTGATTAAGTTTTTTTACGGCAATATGCGTAATGGTTTCCGTCATTCCGTAAGTGGCAAAAATTTCTGTTTTTACCTCCTGAATTTTACTTAACAGCTCATTTGAAACCATACCGCCGCCAACGATCAATTTTTTAATTTTATGAATATCAGCAAAAGAATTATGCAATTGCATAGGAACCATTGCAGAAAAATCGTAGATTTTATCACTATTTTTTAACGGATTTGAAGTTGGTTCAACAACATCCAAATGCCAGCCCAACGTTAGCGCCCGCACCAGCATCATTTTCCCGGCTATATAATTTGCAGACATGCACAACAATGCCGTGGTGTTTTCTGGTAAATTAAAATACTCGCCCGTGGCTTTGGCACTGTGTATCATATGGGCTTTTTGTAGCTGAATGATTTTCGGATTTCCTGTAGATCCTGAAGTTTTTACTTCAACAAAAGAATTTTCATCAAACCAATTCATTAAAAAATAACTTACATCCGCAGAAATTTCTTTGGAAAAATTGATCAATTCTTCCTTGGAATTAAATGATTTTCCCTGTAATTTAAAGGCGCTATGAAATGTATTATTTTTCAATGGTTTAATCGTTTAATTATGTATTTGTTGATTCATTTAGTACTCAAATTGGTTTTGATCAGTTTCTATTAATTCTGACTTCACTTTTCAGTGAAAAACACACCCCTAACCCCTCTCAAGAGGGGAATTATTGCGCTTAATTTTTTCTTATAAATATCAAATTTTTATCATTCCAAATTAAGTTCCCCCTTCGGGGGTAAGGGGGCTTTATGCAATAAACTCCTCTTCCTTAAATTCCAAGGGTTTAAAAACGTGGCCGGTTAATTTTTCTTTCCAGTTGGTCCAGCCATATTTTTTTGAAAATAACAGTAAAATCAGCGGATATAATATAAATACCGGCACAAACATTTCCCAATCAATGGAAGGTTCGGAAATATCCACCAACAAAGCATCAGTTTGAAAAACTGTCCAATTTGTTGTCACCAAGACCGCCGCAACAATGTTGTTTGCCGCGTGAAAACCCAAAGCCAGTTCCGTGCCTTCATCCATCAAGGTGAAAATTCCCAGCACCAATCCTGTTCCGATATAATACACCATAATAAACCACCCCAGTTTCTCTACTTCCGGATTTAATCCGTGCAACAAACCAAAAATTGCCGATGTTAAAATGAGCGGCGCAAAAGAATTTTTAAACCAGGTTCCGAAACCCTGCATTAAATAACCACGAAACAACAATTCTTCCATACTGGTCTGGATGGGTAAAAACAAAAACGATACAAGCAATAAAGTGAAAAACGGAACAGGTTTAAAATTCCAAACAAAATCTTCG
>JAWOHJ010000203.1:0-6796 GCA_046485225.1 Lutibacter sp.
CGATGGTCACGGCAACCGTGGCGTTCGAGCGGATCGCTCGCTCGCTCGCCTCACGTGCCACCCTGCGCAATGTGGCGGGAGTCCTGCTGCTCGCGTTCGGCCTCTGGACGGCCGGAAACGCGCTATGGCACGGCATGGGCCAAGCCGGGCACGCGGGCCACGGACAGGCGCCGCAGGTGCAGGACCAGGAACACGGGGAACACGCCGGGCACTCTCACTGACGGCCCACCGGCCCGGGGCGCGGCACGAGTCCGCACCCCGGCAGTCCGGTCACGTCACTGGATGGTGATCGCGAGCGGACGGGCCTTCTCGACAGCCACCCGCGGCAGGTGGACCGTCAGCACGCCTTCCTTCGACTCGGCGCGGATCGCCTTCACGTCCACGTCCTCGGGCAGCACGAAGCTGCGCTCGAACATGCCGTAGAAGCGCTCGGTGCGATGCACCTTGTCGCCCTTCTCCTCCTTCTCGACCTTGCGCTCACCCTTGATGGTGAGCACGCCGTCATCGAAGAGGACCTTCACATCCTCCTTGCGGACCTCGGGCAGGTCCACCTTGATCAGGTACTCCTTCTACGAAAAGTTAAAAGGACAAGGCGCAGGAAAAAAACTGGTGATTAAAGCCATAGAATTTGCGCGGGAAAAACACCTAAAAATTATACCGATCTGCACCTTTGCAAAAAGTGTTTTCGACAAAGAAATTGCATTTAGAGACGTCTTATAAATAAAGATTTATAGACAAGCATAATACAAAAAAAGCATAGTATAAGGGTGAAATTAGGGTTGATTGAGAATCAAATGAAATGATCAAATAAAATAAAGAAAATGAATTTTTTTGACATTGTTTTAAGCTTTCTAATTGGTATATGCATGAGTAACGAAGTATTTTTGCACAAACACAGATAAAATAAAAATAGAAAACTTATATAAAACTATCAAAAATATACGAAATTCATCTCTTTTTTGTTTTCCAAAGGTCAATTTTTTTTCAAAAAAGGTTGATTTTTAATTATGACTGTTTTACCTCGAAAATGTTCTTTTTTTTAAACTTTATGTACTGATTGGTTACAAATTTTGTGGTGGCTAGCCAAATAATTTTAAAATTGTCCGACAATTCCTATTTGATTTAATCCCGCTTTAAATTGCCATTTAATAGCTTTTTCTTGAAGCGGCCCTTCTTTTAAATATTCATTTTTCAGGTATTTATCAATGCTGTCAACCACCACCACGCTAATTGCAACTCCCAGTCCAACATCCGTAAGCCAATGGGCGCCAGACCATAAACGTGAAGCAGGGGTAATCATGCCAATTCCATAAATGGCATATTTGAGGTAAGGATTGTTTATTTGTTTCCCTATTGCATAGGCTGTTGTAAAAGATAAAATAGCATGTCCGGATGGAAAAGAATGGTAACTGGGGCTCTTGCTTATTGGATGAAATGACAACTTGCCTTCGCCGGCACTCGGTCTCGCTCTTCCAACCATGGTTTTACTTACCGATTGAATTAATCCTGCTGCTGATGCCGATGAAATTAACAAAATTCCGGTGTGACGAATTTTATCATTATTCGTAATCAATCCCAAAGCATAAACACTGCCTGTTAACCCATAATTGGTAAGCGGTTTTCCAAAATAAAATCCAAATTCTTGTATACTGGTGGGGATATTTTTACCCTGGTCAACAAAATAAGTATTAAGCCGATGTTCATATAAATGTGTTATTCCTGTAGCAGCGGTAATGGCGCCAAAAGTCAACCAGTCATCACCTTTCCAATGAACCGGCCTGGAATATACATGAAGAATACTGTTTACAATTAATTTGCCGTCTTTTTTAACTTGAGACCATTTTGTGTCAGGTTCAACTACCAATAAGGTGTCAGGTTCAGCTACCAATAAGGTGTCTTGTGCGCAAATTAAATTTGGCAAAAATAACAAGAAAAATAGGATAGAATGTTTACTGGGCATAGACACTGCTTTTAAATTGCAATATTACAACATTATGTGATTTATTAATTGGGCTGTGAAAAGTTTTGTAACATATGATGCATGGACAACGGAAAAAACTTTCTTATTTAGTAATTTTACAAAAAATATAGCAATGGGTTTTAATCAATTTCAGAATAGTCCTTTAGAGATCAATATTTCATTTCATAAAGTGATTGAAAATTTAGAATTCATTGCCAAAAACGATCCAGATGATTTTAGGGTGCAATATGCAACATCGTTGCTTCATCTTGTGGAAAAAGCGCCCGAATTAAGAGAAGGCCTGAAGTCTATAGACGATTTAGAAAAAAATAAAGAAATTATCAGATTGCTTTTGGCAGATTTATTTCCATCGGCCTTAACCAATAATGAGATTAAAGCGGCAACCGTGCCTTTTAGTAGTTTTGTTTTCAATAAAACGGAAAGGCTTGAGAAAATTATGAAGGAAGCCGGCACAGATTTTAATCTAAACATTCGCGATTTCGACGATCATAATTTCTTTATTATGAATTGCTGTTTAATCTTGAATGCTTATTATCATCAAAAATTAGATTTTGCTCGACCACTATTTTACGATATTCCTGATGCCAATGGAATATTGCGCCATTACAGAATTTTATACAATGCCGATTTTGTAGAAATTTTACCTACAAAAAATGCTATAATTCTTTCCAATGCCGACATTGAAAATTTACTGAATAATTATGATGACTTAGCGCTTTGGAAGGAAAAATTCCCGCTGAATAGCTGGATATTAAAGGGATTTGGTATTTTTGTTTTGTTTGATGCAACTACAGAAAATGCAATTTCCAATCTAAAAAGCAATCTGCTTAAAACCCATCATATTGAAAAATCTTTTAATAATAACATTGAAAAGGTTTTTCAGTCAATATTTAAAGTCAAAGACATCAGGGTTGGCTTTACGCCTTATCAAATAGAAGACGGCCGATTTAATATTGAGCTCAGCAAGAAAGATTTCAACAGTTTTCTTTTGTTGGATCAATCCAATATGGATTGTAAAAATGCACTCTGCGGAAGTTCTTTCGAAAAAATAATGAAGGATAAAAGCTATTTTAGCATTGCTGATGTAGCTTACAGGAGCCAAGATGCGGAATTTTCAAAAATGGCCAGTCATTTGCTGAAGCAAAACATCAAAAGTGTGATATTGGCGCCTGTTGTAAAAGATGGCAAAATATTGGGAATTATTGAATTGGGATCTTCAGTTCCTTTTGCTTTAAACAGCATTAATGCTCATAAAGTGGATATGATTATGCCTTTTATTGTGGATACAATTGACCGATATCAAAACGAATGGCAAAATAAAATTGATGCCATTATTCAAAAGGAATATACTGCAATTCATCCAAGTGTTTATTGGAAATTTAAAAATTCAGCCCAAAAATATTTGGTTCAAATTAGAGACACCAACGCAAAATTACAATTGGAGGAAATTGTATTTAATGAGGTTTATCCTTTATACGGGCAAATTGACATTAAAGGATCTTCCGAATCAAGAAACACAACCATTCAGCTCGATTTAAAAGAGCAAATTCAATCCTTGCTGGCTATTTTTGAGGCCGTAAATCTCGAAAATCAATTGTTGGTGGTTTCGCAAAGAAAATATGAATTAATTGATTTGCAAGACCATATTTCACGATCCGTTAAAGCAGATTCAGAATATCAGATCCAAAGTTATTTAAAAAATGAAGTGCTGCCGGTCATCAGTAATTTAAACTTTAATGATGAAGGCGCGGCGTTGTATAAAAAATATCTGGAAAATATTGAGAAGAAATCGGGATTGTTTTACAATAACAGAAAGAAGTTCGACACATCTTTGGCGATTTTGAATAAAGAATTGTCAGATTTGCTGGACCAAAGAGAAAATGAAGCACAGGCTATTTTTCCGCATTATTATGAACGATTTAAAACGGATGGCGTTGAACACAATTTATATATTGGCGCTTCAATTGCCCCAAACCAAAAGTTTGATAAAGTTTTTTTAAAAAACCTTCGTTTATGGCAATTGCAAACCATGTGCGAAATGGCAGTTTTACAACAAAAGTTACATAAAACATTGCCTTTTCCGCTTGAAATGTCTTCATTAATTCTTGTTTTCAGTTCGCCCATAAGCATCAGATTTAGGATGGACGAAAAAAGATTTGATGTAGACGGTTCTTACAATGCGCGCTATGAAGTAATCAAAAAGAGAATAGACAAGTCATATATCAAAAATACAAAAGAGAGAATTACACAAGAAGGAAAAATAACCATTGTGTTTAGCCACGAGCACGAAGAAGCTGAATATAGAAAATATATTAAATACCTGCAGCACAAAAATATGGTTAAGCCTTTGATAGCATATTTTGAAGTTGAGGATTTACAAGGCGTAGCCGGACTAAAAGCATTGCGAATTGAAATTCAAAATCCATAGGTGAATGTACCAAAAAGTATTATTTACAATGAGTAGGCAAACACTTTATGTTCTTATGCTTTTAATTTCAAGAATGCATAAACAAAAGAAAAGACCGATAAAATAATTCCTGCCATAAATACCGTGTAGGTAATTCTCAGCCATTTGTATTTTTTATTCAGTACCAATCCTAAGTGGTATAAATCTTTAATTAAAGAATCGTAGAGGAATTCCCTGCTTTCCATAACTTTATGCAAACCATATAAATAGTCATTATAAGGCATTTTATAAAAGTTGCCAAAAAACAACAGATTAACACTCTGATCTTCAATATCTTTTCTGGTAAAAGTGCCGCTGGTAACTTTAGGCCGTGTAGACATTATGGCAAAAATGATGGACACTACACTAAACAAAATCATGATAAGTGTAGGCAAAATAAGGTGTTCGTTAGAGGTGCTGTCAAGTTTCGGAATTAATGTTGACAATGCAATTGAGATTATAATGGCATTTACAGAAAGCAAAATATTGGCTTTGCTGTCTGCAATTTCACTCAACCGAATATGGTTATTCAGCGCAACCCGAAACATCGTTTCTATACCGCGATCCGGACGGTCAATTTTTACTTCTTTTTTCTTTTTAACAACGTTTTCTATATTAAGTGAGTTAAGTTTTCTGATTTGTTTTTCTATTTCAAACAGGTTCTTTTCCTTTAAAACCTGCCAATGTTGTTTGGCGAAATTGGTATAATAACGATGACAGGTTAGCATAAACTTTTTATTCTCTTCAAACCAGGCCAAATCTGTATAAACCAAATCTTTTGTATTCAACCATTCATCGCGCAGCAATTCACAAATGTCAAAATAGTTTTCATCAGCAAAATGGTTAAAATCGGCATCTTTTATTACTTTTTCATCCAATGAAACGGGATTAACATCAACTTCGGTCACTAAAATTAGACGAACAACTTGGGCTAAATCTGCTTCGGTAATTTTATCTTTCAAAAAATCTTGTGCTATTTCAACGCTATGTTGCTCATGATTTTCAGGGTTTACAGTATATCCGCTATCGTGAAACCAACACGCCAATAATACCCATTGCATTTCTTCCTTCGGAAGGGTTTCACTTTCCATAATTTTTTGGGCAGCCTGCACAACTCTAAGCGTATGATTAAAATTATGGTAAGAATATGTTGGAGAAAGTTTATCTTTGAATAATTGAAAAACAAAGGCTTCTGCCTGTTCTAAAAGATACATATATACGTTTTTTAAAAACACTAAATTATAAAATGTTAGCGATACTTGACATACTAAAACATAAATCTTTCATTATTTTATTCATTTCGGTTTTATTCTTTTTCTCTTGTGCAACCTTGGAAAATCAATATGGCGCTGAAACCAAAACACATGAAAGTGCAGATTTCATTTCAGAAAATACCATTGAGAGGAAAATTTTTCTTATTGGAGATGCCGGATACGCCCATGACGAGTCGACCAGCAACCTGCTTAACGAAGCTCAAAAGAAAGTTGCCTTACACGCTGAAATTTCTGATGTTATTTTTTTGGGCGACAATATTTACCCCAAAGGAATGCCGGAAATTGGCCATCCATATAGAGAACAATCGGAAGTTGGCCTTAACAATCAGCTTAAAATCAGTGAATCTTTAAATGGCAAAACCATGTTTATTCCCGGCAACCATGATTGGTACCGAGGGCTTGACGGACTTAAAAGGCAAGCCGATTTTGTTGAAGAAAAATTGAACGACAAAAAATCTTTTTTTCCCGGAAAACAGTGTGGTATAGATGCTGTTGAACTTACTTCAGATATTACGGTGATTGTTGTTGACAGTGAATGGTTTCTTCAAAATTGGAATAAATTTCCGAATTTAAATAACGGATGCAACATTAAATCCAGGGAACAATTTTTCGAAGAATTTAAAAGTCTGGTCAATAAAAATCAGAATAAATTAACCTTAATAGCCATGCATCATCCGCTGTTTACAAACGGTCCGCACGGCGGTTATTTAAGTTTAAAACATCAGTTGTACCCCATCAAAAAAATTCCTTTGCCGGTTTTGGGAAGCCTCGTTAATTTACTTCGGATAAAAAGCGGCGCAAGTCCGGCAGATTTACACTATAAATTGTACCAGGAATTAAGAAATCGAATTGGCACAATTTTAAAAGATTATTCAAATACCATTGTTGTTTCGGGTCATGAGCACAACTTACAGTGGATTTATACCGAAGGAATTCAGCAAATTATTAGTGGCTCAGGGTCTAAAAGTGAACCCGCAAAGGCTGTTCAGCCAAAGAGTTTTACAACCGGACAACGGGGATTTGCGGTTCTTGATGTGTATAAAAACAAGCAAGTTGCGGTTAGTTATTATGGTGAAAAAAACAATTTTATCGACC
>JAWOHJ010000216.1:0-2894 GCA_046485225.1 Lutibacter sp.
ACGCATGGCGGAATGGTTGATGGTTAAAAACCAAAATATTAAAAACGAGGCTAAAAACGCCCTTGCCAGATAGGGTTGTTTAAAAATATGCCGAATGGGCACCGTTATCAGTACAAAAAGCGCCACAAGGCCTATAAGTCCGTGCTCTGCAATTAATCGGCTCATTTCATTGTGGGAAGCGGCCTGAATTTCCAATTCGTCCATTCTGTAAAATTTTCCTCCGCCCACACCAATGCCAAAAAACGGATGGTCCATAAAAGCGGTCATCTCACTCATAAACAGTGTTGCCCTTCCGGTTGTAACATCAGCTTTTGTTGTTCCCGCAGCATTTTTATTGGCATACCTGTTTTCGAGCATTCCACCTGTTACATTAGAAGTGTACACAAATAAGGCAAAGCCAAATAGAGCCACCAATCCGGAGTATTTGGCCAGATTTAAGATTTTTTTTTCTTTCGAAAGAATAAAGTAGAAGGTAAACGCAGAAATTGCCAGTATAGCCGTAATCATTCCCCCTCTTGAAAAGGTTATTAAACCCCTGTAAACTAAATAGGTAAACAACAATATATCGATGCTGAAAAGTGTAAAAATACGTCGTTTCAAAAACAGGTGTACTCCCACAATAAATACCCCAACACCCAGTATGGTAGCCACCTGATTTGGACCGTAACCTCCTGAAGCTTCAAAGCTGGCCCCTCCGCCAAAGGCAATTTCACTTATGGACGGCGTTCTGAAATACAATAAAGTGAGCATTGATATGATGGGCAACAGCATATAAAACAGCATGTCCATAAAGGTTGAAAGTGCCAAAGGCCGCTTATAAAAATAAATGGCAGAAACCCCCAACAATATGGGCCCGCTTAAATTAAAAGCAATGGCTTTACGAATGGATTCACTAAACGGAATGTCCACAAAGGCAATGCCTATCAACAATAATAAAATATAAATGAGATAGCTTAAGGAAATGTGGTGCTGTCTTTTCTCGACCACCAATCCCACAAAAAGAAAAATCAGTACCGCATATTTGGGCAATTCGTAAAAAATCATCCCGCCGGCCATTCTGAAAAGCACTTCCGCTCCCACCAAATAGGCGCTCCAATGTATGGCTTCGTTGTTTTCATTTTTATTTCTGATGATGTATACCACACCGAAAAACACAATGAGTAAAGAATATGCTTTGGCAATCAATCCGGAAAGCACCAAAACCCCCAGTACCAAATGTAAAACGGCTAAAATTAAACGTGTATGTGTTGCGCTGCTATTCAAGCTGGTAGATGGCGATTAATTGGGTCATAAAAGCATGTGCACTGTAATTCAACCTTATATTGTTGTATAAATTATCTCCGAATTCTTTCCTTCGATCTTCATTTTCTGTCAGAAAAATAAGCGCTTCCGCCAGTGCATTTTCATCAGCTGACGGCACCAGCATCCCACTTCTCCCATGGCCCACCACTACGTCGCATTCTCCAACATCGGTGACTGCCACGGGCAATTTAGCCAAACCATATTCGAGCAAAGCCACCGGCAATCCCTCAGATTTTGAACTTAAAACCCCAATGGTTGCCTGTTTTAAAATATGTTGCGTATCGGGACAGCTTCCGTACAAAAATACACAAGATTTTAAATGATGCTGTGTTATCGTTGATTTTATTTCATCGGCATAAACATCCTTAAAATCCATTCCCACCAAATGCAACGTCCAGTCTGGGTGCTTTTCCCGCACCATCTTAAATGCCATCAACAGGTTTATATGGTCTTTTTGCGGCCTTAAATTGGCCAGACAAACGATGCGCTTTTCATTTTCGCCAAGCAATTGGGTGATTGCCTGGTTTTCCGAACCGAATGCAGCGAAATTCGGCAAATAATGATGGTGTTTTGCCTGCAGGTGTTGTTTCGCCCATTGCAGCAGGTTATTGTTTACGGAAATGACCGTTTTAAAGGTTTTTGACACCAGCATTAAGGGAAATTTTTTCCGCTCCTTTAAATGCTCGCTGTTCCCATAATGGTCGTGCCATACGATGGTTATTTTTGGAATTCCCAATTTAACCAGGAAAGCCGTGAAATAAGAGGTTGCGTGGGCGTGGATGGTGTTAATTTCGTTGGATTTTATATAGCGAATCAGTTTTTGTATCGCTTTGATATCCAGTGTGTTCTTTTTGTTTAAGAACAAATACCCTACTCCGGCCCCTATTTTGGATTTTAGGTCTCCTTCCTGCCGCGTGGCACATAGATGTGATTCCAGTCCGTTTTCAGAGAGTGCATTGGCAATGTTTACCGCCATCATTTCTGCGCCACCAGGGCTCAGGGAATCTATGAGTTGTATGACTTTTAGCGGTTTGATAGGACTTATTTATTTACGTCCCGATAGCTACCGGGATTATGATTTACGATTTTTGATTTACGACCTGCCGCAGACAGATTTTTGATTTACGGCCTTCGACTGCGCTCAGGGTGACTATTATTAATTTACGCCCTTCAACTGCGCTCAGGGTGACTATTATTATTTTTTTATTAATTTCAAATTTACTGTTTATGCAGTAAAAACAATGTAGGGATTTATTTTATTTTTTGAGTTCAGTTCAAATATTATGTTTTGAACTCCTTCCATTTTGTTTTGTTCTTTTTTTCATTGCCAAAAAAAGAACCAAAAAAGGCTAGTCTGATGATCTTTTTCTGTAAAATTTATTGAATTTTTTTATAAAATTGAAAATCAAATTTTAGAATGAACCCTATGATAACTCCCCTCTAGAGAGGGGTTAGGGGTGTGTATTTTGAAATTCCATTCATATTTCTGTTCATTTTCTTTGCTTGCCCAAAGAAAACGAACCAAAAGAAAAGGCACTTTCTCGTCAGGTATTTTTTAAAGACCGATTGAAATAATCGCTCTTTAAAAACCA